>CAZLHX010000037.1:0-23141 GCA_964559475.1 uncultured Candidatus Bathyarchaeia archaeon
CCAAGAAATGGATTTTTATTAATTGTATTACCCTAAATTTCAGTCAGTTAAGGTTATTAATATATTAGAGTAATTTTACTCGGTAGCCTCGTCCCATGTTGAACTATGAGAAGTTATCCAGAAAACCCTCGATTTTCAGGAGCTTCACAGGCTTAGAGGTGCCTGAATTCGACGCTCTCTACATGAAAATACACGCCAAGTACGCTGCCTACGAGGAGAAACGCCTGTACAGGGAGGATAGGCAGAGAGGCGTCGGGACAGGTCACCCCTTCAAGCTTGCCCTCAAGGAGAGGCTGCTGATGCTCCTCATGTACCACAGGTTTACATCACTTCATCTCTCCTGGGCTGCCTCTTCGACCTGGGCCAGTCCAAAGTCCTCAAGAACATACGCGCCCTCGAACCCCTTGTGAGGGAGACCCTGCCCTTACCCGGGAAGATACACTGGGCAACTAGGCGCCTTGGAACCCTCGAAGAGGTGGAGGAGCTATTCCCCGACTTTAAGGCCTTCCTGGACGCCACGGAGCAGAAGATACCGCGGCCCCGGGACAAGGGTAAGAGGCGGACCCATTACAGTGGAAAGAAGAAGCGGCACACGGTCAAGACCTAGATAACCGTGAACACGGAGGGCTTGATCCTTCACAGGACACCTCACGCCCGGGGAAGCAGGCATGATTACTCGTTGTTCAACTGGCGCCGCCCCAGTCTGCCGGATGGGGTGAGCCTGGGGGTGGATCTGGGCTACGACGGGGTGCAGAACGACTACCCGGGGCTGAACGTCATGGTTCCGTTTAAGAGGCGGAGCCCCGGTAGAGGCAAACGGGGCGTGAAATCCAAGGAGCTGACGTCGGAGCAGAAGGCCTATAACAGGAGCCTTGCAGCGGATAGGGTGTTTGTGGAGCACACGATTAGCCGGTTGAAGAAGTACCGGATAATGGCCCATGTGTTCAGGAACCGGCTCCGGCACTATGATACAGTGACGGACATCGTCTGTGGGCTGGTAAACCTGAGAATACTGGGCACCTCGACTCTCATGTAAAAAGGGACAAAAGGAGGTCTAAAGAAGACCCCCTCACCCAAAAGTCAAACAAATAATAACGACTAAGGTCTATTAAATAAAATTATGATGAGGCCATGAATGTATTTTTCTGACTATTAATTCTCTATTTCTTTATTGATGATCCAATTTAGTATAATTATCAAGCAGAAAAATAGTAAATTATTGGTATCTGTTATATCTATATAGTTCTTTTACTTATTAGTGAGATAACTTGATATTCGAACCCTTCAGACTTGAAAGATGGCTTCTGAAAAATGCTGATAATGATCTTGGGGGAGGAGGTGTTATTAAGTTAAAACTGGGTCAAGTTTTAGATAGTATAGATCCAGATCATCTGTTAAAATATGGTAATACCTGTGGTTCTGATTCATTACGGATAATGGTAGCGGATTGGTATGGGGTCGAACCAGAGAATGTACTTATAACTTCTGGCACTAGCGAAGCAAATTTATTAGTAAATCTTGCAATTCTGAAACCTAGGAATTACTATGTCTCAGAGAATCCCTGTTACGAGCAGACTAAGAGGTTCGCTGAAACCTTGGGTGCACAAACAGTAATGTTCAATCTTATTGAGGAAGATAATTGGAAACCAGATCTTGAAGGTTTAAAAAACATAAGGCACAAGACAACCATGATATTTCTCGTTAACCCTAATAATCCTACAGGAGCTGTACTTTCCTCACAAGAGTTATCCTCAATTATTGAAATAGCAGAGGATTTTGACGCTTACCTCCATTGTGATAATGCACTGAGAGGAAGCGAACTTGATGGAAAACCTGCCCCTGTTCCTTATCCCGAGTATGATAAAGGAATTGTTACAGGAAGTATATCCAAGCTGGGGGCTACAAGTCCTAGAATAGGATGGATAGTTGCTGATAGTAACTTAATTGAGAGATTCTGGGTCGTAAAAGATTACACTACTCTAGGGCACTCCGGACTTGGCGAGTACATCGCAGAGAAAATACTCAAACAAAAAGAACATCTAATCGAAAGAAACCTAAAGATTAGTAACAATAACTTGAGAATTCTCGATGATTGGATAGATGGTAGACCTGACTTCTATTGGAATGTACCTGAAGCCGGGTTCACTGGATTCTCTGGATATAATTTAGATTATTCTTCTCAGGAGTTATGTGAAGATATTCTCAAAGAGAAGGGCCTATTATTAAGTCCTGGAGAATTTTTTGGGGTTGAAAACCATATTAGAGTAAACATAGGTTCCACTGAACAAAACCTTAGAGAAGGATTAGAACGAATTGAGGATTTTTTAGAGTAAGACCTATTTTTCTTAAAGTCTATCTTTGGGTATGTTAAAATTTTGAGTTTCTTGAGAACTATAAGATTGTCGATTTAAGCCATTCCTTTGAGGAATCTATGCCTAAGCCCCAGGTGCCATACGGGCATATACCCTGGAAAAACTACGAGAAAGGAGATTCATACAATACTTATATGATCTTAGTTTTTGAACATGCGGGAACTCATGTAGATGCTCCAATACATCTAGGTGGAACCGATGGACCAACAATTGATGAGATACCCCTTGATTCATGGATAGGTGAAACATACGTCTTAGATTTCACTCACAAAAAAGAGAAAGAGTATGTAATGATTAATGAAGTTAAAGAATGGGAGAAAGACAATCGTACAATTACAAAGGGAAATATTGTTTTGTTTAATTTTGGCTGGGATAAGAACTGGACTACCGATTATGGAGTTGAGAATCAGATTTATCTCAAAAATAACCCCGGTATAAGTGAGGGAGTAGCAGAATATCTTGCAAAGTAAAAATCGTCGGTGGAGATATCCCTACCATTGACTCATATGCTGATCCATTTGAAAAAGCTCATCGTGTCTTACTCCCATCTGGAATATACATAATCGAGAATTTATCTAATCTTTCTGCCCTTCCCCCTAATGGTAGCTTTGTCGTTGCAACTCCGTTGAAAATTAAAGGCGGAACGGGATGCCCAGTAAGAGCTTTTGCATTTGTACCCTGTGAGTAACAATATATCTATTAAACATTTTTTCTGTACGTGTTTAGCTCAATAATTTTCTATGCTAATATTGAGTTTAGACAAACCTTATTTTGATTTTTCCACGTAACCATTAGCTAAAATTTTAAGAAATGTGTTAAATTTCCGGTTTTTTAATCCGAGCTAAACACATACTTTTTTCTAGTTTAAATGATTGAATTAGTCTTTTCCAAACATTCATTGAATTTGAGTATAATCAATGTAAAGTTTGAAATAATCAAGATCCTTCTGCTTCTTGATTGTGATGATTTACCCGTATAGGAGTAAGGTCTTAGATAGACTTGGAGTCAGGTCTTGGATAAATGCAAGAAACTGGTCTACAGTTATTGGAGGAACATGGATAGATGACAGGGTTTTAGATGCAATGAACGAGGTTGCTAAAACTTTTGTTGACATGCATGAGCTTTTTAAGAAGGCGGACAAGAAAATTGCTGAACTTTGTGGTGTTGAAGAGGCACATATAACCACTGGGACTGGGGCCGCAATGGAGTTAGCAGTAGCTGGGTGTATAGCAGGTGATGATTTTTCGAAGTGGTCAAGGTTACCTAAAACGGAGGGGATGAGAAACCAGGTGGTAATGCCTAGAGGTCATAATATTGCTTATACTCCTCAGTGGACAGCTTCTGGAGCAGAGGTAATAGAATATGGACAAGCAGGTCACTTAAGATCCTTCAGAAAAGAACTGGAATCTGCTATTACAGAAGAAACATGTTGTCTAGCTTACACAGTATCTTATAATACGGTTCCTAGGGGTAGAGTACCTCTTGATGAAGTTGTTGAGGTGGGTGAAAAATACGATATACCTGTTATTGTTGATGCTGCATCGGAGCTTCCTCCGACATCAAATCTAAAAAAGTTCGTCGATATGGGGGCTGATATCGTATGTTTTAGTGGTGGAAAAGCAATTAAAGCCCCGAATAATACTGGGATGATGCTCGGATCTGGGGGAGGAACTGAAATTATTAGATCTATAAGGAAACATACTTTTCCCAACTCAGGCTGGGGTCGAGGTCATAAGATAAGTAAAGAGCAAATAGTAGGCTTGGTCGTGGCTTTGGAAATTTTCATAGAGGAAGGGGATAAACTCTACGATAGCCAGATGGAGACTGCAAGGTATTTCCTCAGAGAGCTGAGTGGAATTAAAGGCCTCGAAGTAGAGATAATTCCCAACGATGAAACCTACCATGAACATCCCGAGATGCCCCATGTTCCTCGTATCTTATTACAATGGAACAGGGAAGAACTTGGGCTCTCCGCTCAGGAGCTGGATGAAGCAATGGCTGAGGAAGATCCACCTGTGTTCCTGAGGAATGTTCACTACTACAATTATTACACGAATAAGGAGTGGAGACTTATTGACACCTATTATCTCAGACCCATTGAACTAAGTATAATAGCTGAAAGAATAAATAAAATATTTAATGGATAGAGTGAGCTCTCTTTTTTTGACAAAATGAAGGGATATTACCCCTTCACAAATCCAATTTAAGGAGTAAGCAATAATTTTATTTATCGTTTGATGGGGTTATCCAATAAAAAATTACAATAATAGTTATGAATAGAAATAGTACTCGGTTATAAAGTAGGATATTGAAGCCATATCTCTCATAAACGTATCCCCCAATTATTGGAGCTGGAACACTTATTACATGTGAAAAAGTTGAAAGTTTGGCTAAAACAGTAGCCCTTTTTCTCTTATCAATTCTGGTTAAAGTCATAGTGGTGAACGCTGGTATTCCGAAGGAATGGGCGACTCCATTCACAACTTGAGCTAAGAGAAACATAGTGAAGGAGGTTGAGAAGATATAGATGAGTGTAATGATAAGAAATCCTAAACGGCTTATTATAAGGAACTGTCTTTTTGGATATCTATCTATTATTATTCCAATTGGGGTGAGTTAGTCCCCATGATATGCTGAATGTACTAGCCATTAATCCTAGTTGTATTGTAGTTAAGCCATAGGAATCTACTAAGATAGCGTTAAGGTTAGAAAATGCAATACGCCAGCTGAACATAGTCAATATCGACATTAAATAGAAAGGTAAAATTTCTCGTTCTGGTATCAACAAATTCTTCAGATCAATACCATTACTTTCGCTATCTCCGTTATCTAATGTCTCTGATAAGAATAGTTGACTTAACACGCTGTTCACAAATTCGCCAACAATACACGAAATAAAGATCAAGTAAAATCCGTTATTAGCTGCAAAGTATCCCCCCAATGGTGAAGCAATAACAGCGATTAGAGTACCTACAGATGAATAAAGGCTAATGGCCGTGTTCATTTTTTCCTCTTCGACTGATTCCGATATTAGAGTCGTTGTGACAGGATTTGATTGAGACCAATTAGCGGAGATTCCTACAAAAAAACCAAAGCCAAAGAGAGTAAACCAGCTAGATGAAGTATATAAAAATAATATACCTATAATTCTAGCCAGCATTGATCCTATGTGTACAGGTTTTCTACCATATCGATCTGAAATTCTACCCCATATTAATGAGCCTAATGCTGTAAAAATTGTTATTACTGCTTGAATTGTGCCTAATTGTGTGAAAGTGGTACCAAGACTGACCAAATATGGCTGCCATATCACTAGAAGCATCCCGAAGCAGAATTGTATAATAATTGATTGGAGTACAAGTAGCTGAATATTACGGTTTTTCCATAAAGATTCCCCTTCCTTAGACTCCATCGGAGAAAGAGGAAATAGCTTGTCAATAAAGGGTGTTAGATAACAATTGGATCTAGATTCAAAAATCTAACTTATAAATCTATAATTTTTCAATTTAGTTCCGACAAAGATTAAAGATGATCTTGGAGTTTTTTATGAAACCAACCATTAAATAATTCTCAGTAAGCATCATTAAAGGATTATACAAATGCCTAGGATGAGGAAAGGGATAGTTCAGATACGTTTCGAGATACTTGAATACTTATACTATAATTCAGACCCTCAACCTAGGACACATGTTTGGAGAAAAGCGACGACTCTAAGTTATGACGATTTTCTTAAACACCTTGAAAATCTAAAAGAGAGAAAGTTAGTAACAGAAAATGATAGTGGAGACTTATTAATCTCTTCTTCAGGACGAGAAGTTTTTGACAAGTTAAAGCAGGTTCTTTTCACAATCCTATAGTTCACCAATGGTGCATAGGGCTTAAATCCAATAAAGAAGAGAGAAATCATGATGGAAAAAAGAAAAGAGGAAGAGAAACTACCCTTAAGAAGTCTCCACGACTTTTTGCTGGAGATAGACTCCGAGTGGAATCGGTTCAGAACAGGTAGTCTCTTGAGTTTTATAATAATGTTATTAATGCTTCTTCTTTTTATCCGGGGGTACCTGACTCAGATACTTAGACAGGGACTTCCCTCAGAACGATTTTTCGCATTTCTCTTCGCAGGGCTTCTAGTTTATTCAACTTATACATCTTGGAGACAGTATAATTTTTATAAAAGATGGGAGAAGCGTATCGGACTTATCTTACACCTTGAGCAGGAACTTTTAGGAGATTAAATGTTCACCATTGGTGAATACTTGGGATGAGAAAACACTATTAAATAAAAGACTGATTCTAATTTGACGAAAATGAATAAGGTACAGAAATATGGAAGAACTCTTCTAGTCATTTTGATAATAGCGTTAATCCTTTTACAACCTTTTGCAGTCATAGCCCTGACTTCAAGTGAGGCGAAGCAGGACTGGTATGAAGCTAAGGATTCTAGTAGAGAGGCTCAAGAAGCTCACCGAGAAGCGAAAGTTGAGTGGACAGTAAACAAGACAGATGAAAATAACCAGGAAGTGATAGATACTGGAAAGGAATCACTGCACGCTGCACTCGATGAGGCTGAAGCGTGGCTAATCTGGCGCAACTTGGAGGTCCAGGAGAATCCTGAGATACCGACTGATCTAAAAGAAGCTATCACCTCGGATGTTGAAGAGAATATTGCTAAGATAGATGAACTCAGAGCAGAAGTAGATGGTGTGGAAAATAGACTGGAGTTGGGATTAGTTTTCCTTAAGATGGTTGGTAAGTACCTTGAACTAATCACTGACGTGGCCAGAAACTCTGGTTTAGTCTGGGTTCACATAGCTAACAATTATACTGATAAGATTGAGGTTTATGAACAACAGTTGAGAACTGCTGCTGAAACTCTGGGAGATAGTGGTGAGATAATTGAGAAACTCGATATGGCGAGTGATGAACTGGCTGAGGCAAGGAAGAACATTGATGATGCGGAATCAGAGTACAATCAAGTGGTAATACCTGGAACTCCCCTCATGAGCTTTGCCAATGGTAATCAGCATCTGCGAATCGCTAAAAACCACTTAATTAGTGCCCATGGCTATCTTCAACAGGGTTACCGTCTTATGGTGGAGACGAGTTAAGATGTCTTCAAAGAGAAACACGATAATTGCAGTTGTTTTAATCTTAATAATATTGGCTGTTGGAGCATCTAGGAGGAGAAATCGAGACACAGCTCCAGAGGACGAAGATTTAGATATTGGCTTCGATGAAAGTAATCTGGAAGAACTTGAAGAAGCTCTTGAAAATTTAGAGTTCGATGACCTTGAGGCTTTCTCAGTAAATACAACCCTCTTGGAATTTACAGAGGAAAAATTAGAGGAGCTTGGAGATGCTATCGAGAGCTTAGAATTCGAGGACCTAGCAGGACTGTCTGACAGCTAGCTCCAATTTTCTTTACATTAATTTATTAAATATCTCTAAAGGAATCAAATTTTACTTAATTTCCTGATTTTTAGAGATGGAAATTGTGTCATGCAACATTTGACTTGTATTCAAGTTCTCCTTTAACGGGACCTTTGAGCTCGTCTGGGATATCTGTTGCCCTCACGATATTCTGTGACTGGACCATATAGATAGGGTTTCCATCGGGTGAGTATTGGCCTTCAACACGCTTTACTCCTTTCAGAACTAGTTTTACCTTTAGGGTAGCCCCATCCTTAAGCTCATATGTGTTCCAGTGCTCGTTCTCTGAGACCCAGTCTACATCCACTGTTTTAGATAAATCTACTTGGACTTTTTTCATTTCAACAACTTAGAGGGCATTAGCTGTTAAAATTCTTATTATTTAGGGATTCGAGAGAAGACAGTAAATTTTATTGAGAAAGTCCATATTCTATTACAGGAGTTTTATGCTTGAAGAAAATTCGGGTTAATTCTAGAAGATTGTTGGACGCCTTGGAAACTATGGGAGAAATTGGAAGAGAGTCTAATTCGAAGGGCGTTACTCGGCTTGCATTAAGTGAGGATGATAAAAAGGCAAGGGATTTACTAGTCAGCTGGCTCAGAGAGGAGGCCCTCGATATTAAGATTGATCCTATCGGCAATATTTTTGGTATAAGGAATGGCGAAGACTCAGAAGCGCCCGTTATTGCATCAGGCTCCCACCTGGATACAGTTAGGAACTCAGGAATATTTGATGGAGCACTGGGAGTCCTAAGTGCCTTGGAAGTAATTAGGAGATTAAACGAGGAGGACATAAGGACTACTTATCCCTTAGCTGTTGCTTGTTTTACTAATGAGGAGGGAGCGAGGTTCCAGCCCGATATGATGGGAAGCGCGGTCTTCTCAGGTGTCCTTGAGCTAGACGAAGCTATGAAAAGGTTTGATGACGATGGGGTTAGCCTTCAGGAAGCCCTTAGAACCATTAGTTATAAAGGAGAAGACTCTGTTAATCTTGGGAGATTCATTGAACTCCATGTAGAGCAGGGGCCATTTCTTTATGAGAATGGATTGAACATCGGAGTTGTCGAAGGTGTCCAGGGAATCGCTTGGTGGCACGGAGAGTACGTGGGGGAGGCAAATCATGCAGGCACTACACCGATCCAGTATCGTAAGGATTCTCTACTTGCCTGTTCTGAACTCTGCTGCGAGTTACGAAAACTAGCTGGGACCCATGGGGAGAATTCTGTTACCACGATGGGGAGAATAAGAGTTGAACCTGATGTAATCAACGTTATACCTGAAAGAACGAGATTCACCCTCGATTTTCGACAATATGCAGAACCAGTTTTCCAGAGTGGCAAGAACAGGATTGGTGAGTTGGTTCGTAAAATCGCTAATAAGCATGGTCTGAGTTACTCACTTGATATGGTTGCTGATATCGAACCGGTCAGTTTTGATCCCTCGATGGTGGATCTTGTTGAGAAGGAGGCAGAGGAACTAGGATTGAGCCACATGAGGATGCCCAGTGGAGCTGGACACGATGCTGGTTTACTAAGTCATGTATGTCCAACATCTATGATATTTTTACCCTCAATAAGGGGAAAAAGTCATAGTCCAGAGGAGTATACTAGTAACGAGGCAGTCGTAAATGGTTCAAATCTATTACTTAGCTGTATTATTTCTCTCTGTGAACCTTTAAAGAATTGATACTAGTTTGTCCCAAAAGATACTCTATTTGATTCGAATCGTTACAATTAGTGGTAGGGTTTACATTCTGACTCGTTTATTTAATTTTAGGTAATTAGATTGGACAATTCAATACTTGGATGGGCAGAAATAAGTCCTAAAACTAACGTGGTAACAGGGTCGATGGTTACATGGAAGCTGATTTATCATGTTGGGAAGTATGGAATAGATGATGGTGGAAGCATCAGAATAGCGAGGAGAAGTGTCAGTGATGAGGAGAATCCTCAGTTTGATGATCCCACAGGATCAGGATACACCACCGTCAAAGCTAATAGAGATGTGAGGTTAGATTACTTCTTCAATAACAGAGGCCATATACGACCCTTTAGAGCTTCCTTACAGATAGATGTAAGAGACGGTAGTCTTTATCCTGAAGATACAATCTCCATAGTTTACGGAGATAAAAGCTGTAATGGACCGGGTTTAAGAGCCCAGACGTTCAGGGAGGAGGAGCATCTCTTCAAGGTCCTAATTGATCCTTTTGGAACCGGCTTGTTTGAGGAGATTGAGAATTCTCCAAGCATCAGAATCATAGGGGGACCTGCAGAAGCATTAGAAATATCCGCCCCCTCAATGGTTAAACAGGGAGAATTTTTCAAAGTAACCGTTAGAGCATTAGACAGTTATGGAAATAGAAACGAGGGTTATAGAGGAAGAATATCTTTCATCAATCTTAATCAAAGTCCTGCTTCTTATGATTTTTTAGAGGAAGACAGAGGAGCACATACATTCAAAGTAAAACTCGATGAACCTGGTCTGAAAACATTACATATTAAAGACGAAGAGGGGAGGGCAGCTCTATCAAATCCAATAATCGCCCAAAAGGAATTACCAAATTATAGGCTATTCTGGGGGGACATGCATGGTCAGACGAAACAAACAGTTGGTACAGGTACAGTAGATGAATATTTTCGCTTTCTAAAGGAAGTGGCAGATATGGACTTTGGTGGATGGCAGGGGAACGATTTTCAGATTACACATAAACTTTGGGAAGAAGTGAAAGAAAAAACAAAGAAATACAACGATCCAGGGAATTTCGTCCTTTTCTTGGGACATGAGTGGAGTGGCCTTACGCCAGCGGGTGGAGATCATAATATATACTATCTGGGAGATGATCAGAAAATTCACCGGAGTAATCATTGGCTAATAGACGATGAGTCAAGCGAGGAGACTGATAGGTACCCTATAAGTGCACTCTGGAAAGAATTCAAGGGAAGAAGGGATGTAATGGCAATAGCACACATCGGTGGAAGGCGCGCAAACCTCGACTACTGGGATCCTGAAAGAGTTCCACTAATTGAGGTTCATAGTCACCATGGGACCTTCGAATGGTTCCTTGAGGAAGCCCTAAAACGTAAGCTAAAAGTTGGTTTTATAGCAGCTAGTGATGACCATACATGTCGACCGGGATTATCTTTTCCCTCAGATAGGTTCACAACAAAAGGTGGTTACACAGGAGTCTACGCAGAGACGTTAACAAGAGATGCTCTATGGGAGGCTTTCTGGGCTCGCAGAACATATGGCACTACAGGTGAACGAATTATATTAGAACTCAAAGTCGATGACCACTTTATGGGTGAGGAATACAATGCAACGAGGTCACCAGAGATCAAGGTCAATGTCCATGGAACTGAACCTCTCCATGCAGTTGAGGTGTTTAATGGTACGGAAATTATTCACAGACATCCCTTCGCAGACCCTGAAGATGGTGATAGCATTCTAAAAATCGAATGGATGGGAGCAAGGGTCAAGAGCAGACCAAAAATCGTCAATTGGAATGGAGGATTATACCTCGACAAGGGAGTAATAGAGTCATTCAAAGAGTACGCCTTCGATTATATTGGTCAAGGAGTCCAACAGCTTACTAATCAGAGGATATCATGGAGGAGCACAACAGGCGGAGATCCTGACGGAGTACTCTTGAAAATCAATGCACCAGAGGATACTACGGCAACATTCTATAGTAAACAGGTTACCTTCATTTTCAAGCCAAATGAGATAAAACATGAACCAACAGTAATAGAGGTCGGACCTGTTAATAGGAGAGTCAAAATCCAAAAAATAAAGGATGGAAAACTACCAAGAAGCCTTGACTTCAATATAAAAGACAGGGAAATAAAGAAAGGACTTAATCAGTACTGGGTAAAAGTAACACAGAGCGATGGATCGATGGCTTGGAGTAGTCCAGTCTATGCGAACTATTAAAATATACCCAATATTTTGAGTTACATCCTACAAAAAATCAGATTAAGATTATGTTTTTCACTTTTAGAATCTCATTAAATCTAATACTATTATATCTTGACGACAACAGAATATTATGAAATCAATAGAGTGTGGAATCCAGATTGAACCACAATACGGTTTCACTTATCCGATGATTAGAGAAATCGCCCAGACGGCTGAAAGATTAGGATTCGAATCCATTTGGGTTTCCGATCATTTCTTCATGACAAAAGATTCTATTTACACAAATTGTCTGGAGTGCTGGACGGCTCTCACAGCTATTGCCGGAGACACGAAAAAAATCAGACTTGGACCTATGGTTGCTAGTCAAAGCTATAGAAACCCCTCCTTAATGGCGAACATGGCAGCAAGCTTAGATCATATTAGTAATGGTCGAGTAAACTATGGGGTTGGGGCAGGCTGGAAAGAAATAGAGTATAACGCATATGGATATGACTTTCCCAGCGCAATGACAAGAATACATCAACTAGATGAAACAATAGAGATTGCTAAGAGGCTTTGGACAGAAGAAAAGGCAAGTTTTAATGGAAAATATTACCACATCAAAGAAGCTCTCTGCTATCCACATCCAGCACAAGAGCCACATATCCCCATCTGGGTGGGAGGAACTGGGAACCACACATTAAGAGTAGCCGCTGAAAAGGCAGACGCTGTCAACTTCGCCTGGAGTATACCCATTGAACAATACAAAGAACGCTTACAAGTTCTAAAGAACCATTGTAAGAATGTGAAAAGAGACTACAGAGAGATAAGAAAATCAGCGGGTTTAATGATTACTATGGCTCTCACACAAGAAGAATTAGAAAATAAACTAGAAGAACAGGAAAGAAACAAAAAAACCCCCTACCATCGATATCTAAGTAGGCAACACCCTAACATAACTGGTACTCCTCAAAAAATTATCAAAAGTATAAATGAATACAGGGATCTTGGAATAGATCATTTTATTCTCAGATTTAATTTTGGGGAGGAAATAAACTCAATGAAACTATTCAAAGATGAGATCTTACCAGGGATCATGTAATTTAATTCGATTACCATCTCGTTTTTTTGTATTTCCAACCTGGTTTAATTTTTTGCATCTCTATTTCATCATTACGTTCCGTCAAGCCACAATCAATGTATTGATTATGCAGTTTTGCCAACATATCTCTATTAACTTCTACTCCCAAACCAGGTGCATTAGGAACCCTGATGGCACTATCTTCAAAACTAAGAGGTGAAACCAGTAAATCAGACCCATCCTGCCATGGATAATGAGTATCACATGCATAGTTGATGTTTGGAATAGCTGCTGCAATGTGTACCATGGCTGCAAGTGATATTCCAAGATGACTGTTAGAGTGCATGGAAAGCCCTCTACCAAATGTTGCACAAAAACGTGCTAATTCAAGAGACGCACGGAATCCTCCCCAATAATGATGGTCTGAGAGTATTATTTGCTCTGAGTCCCACTGAATGCTTCCCGGTAAGTCATCGAATGAGGTCGTACACATATTGGTAGCCATAGGTACTCCCATAGCCTTGCCAACTTTTCCCACGTTTCTCTGGCCATGAACAGGATCTTCATAATACTCTAGTATTCCCTCCATCTTTCTACCCCAGTGGATAGCAGTATCAACTGACCATACACCATTTGGATCAAACCTTATTGGGAGATCCTCAAAGCTCTCTCTTAACGCAAATATGGTTTCTACCTCCAAAGCAGGTTCAAATACGCCCCCTTTCAGCTTAATTGATTTAAAACCATAATGATCAATCATCGACTCCGCTTGCTCAACAATACCCTCTGGTTCCAAAGCTGAATTCTGACGAGAAGAAAACCATCCTTTCACATCCTCATCCCTTTTAAAACCGCGTACTCCACCTGCCCCTTCATGCTTAAAAAATAGGTAAGCTGAAAAAGGTACTTTTTTACGAATTTTACCTCCCAAAAGATCAACTAAAGGGCGATCTACTTCTTTCCCCATAAGGTCAAAACATGCTACTTCTATTGCACTTTTTACGTGGACCTTTTGTCTTCTGTAAATAATTTCTTCTGTTTCGTTTTTAGTTAATGCCTCGAGCTCGGAAAAAATAGAGTTAAGCTGAAAGGGATCTTTTCCAATTATGTGTTTTTCTGCTTGTATGAGGGCTTCTCTGGTTTTTTCACTTCCAGGTATCTCGCTCCATCCTGTTAAACCATCATCTGTTTCAAGTTCAATTACTATGCGTAATGCAAATGGGGCATGTAGACCCGCTGCATTAAGTAGGGGAGGATCAGCAACTGCTATAGGGATGATGTTCATTTTCACAATTTTCATTCGTATACTTTACCAAGAGGTAGAACAATATTTGAGAATTTTTATATACAAAAACCGTCCAGATTTAAGGTTACTAAGAAAAAATGACCGGAAGGTGCGGGAGGAGGGACTTGAACCCTCGAAGTCCTTAGACACGAGATTTCTTATCCCGAAGTAAAGATCTTAAGTCTCGCCCCTTTGACCAACCTCGGGTACTCCCGCATGCACAGAAATGAATCAGTCTATAAATTAAAATCTTATCTTATACGTTTAGTACCTTGTAGGTTTTTCACCCTATTTGCTGGAGACTTGAGTTTTTTACTTTCTCCGAATCCACAGGCAGCACAACGCTTTTTTCTAATATGATAGGCCCTACGTCCACACCGTCTACAACGTATGTGAATTGTCTTTCCATGGTGAATTGCAGCTTTAGTCGGCATTATAATTCAACTCAAAATTTTACTCCGGTGGCGGAGAAATCATTATCACGTTATCCCCGCGAAGAATAATTGTGCCAATGGTCTTCACATTCATGGGATCGCTGACCTCTTCCGCATCAGTCATGTATAAGTTTACGTGCTGGTCAAAACCTTCTAGTGTGCCTCTTAAGGTCCTGCCGCCTCTAACTTTGATTAAGACTGTTTTTCCAACACTTCGCTCAAGTACTTTTTCTATCATTTCCGCTAACCTTTGTAGTTACCGTGATGTATTATTCACTGGCTTTAATCGAATAACAGAGACGACGTATAAAAGTTATCCTTTTTTTTCACATTTGAGAGGTAGCATTAATGTGTAGACTTATCTCGTTTAACGGAGTGAGAGATAGTCAAGAATGGATAAACTAAATACGAGAACAGGTAAAACATCTATTCAGGAGAAAGTCCACACATTTCCGCGACCGAACACTTTTTTTTCACATTTCACAAGATTCTTAAATATATATGTTCAATAGATCATAGAAAAGTCTCGTTGCGAGGGGCGTATATTAGCAAGTAATGTTTATTAGACACCTCTCGACCTACTGTATAGCTTCGTTAGGGTTAGTATGTATTTTACGACAGGTGAAATATGGATAAATGAGACGATCTAAAAAATTCTGCCAAGAAATACCTGTAACTCTAACTAATAATGTAATTAGGTTGAAATAAAAATTGCTTCTCACACAAGACGACTTATGGGAACTAATGAGGTCGTTCTTCCGGGAGGAAGGCCTCGTAAAGCAACACCTGGACTCTTATAATGAGTTTACCAGGAATACACTACAAGAAATTATTGACGAGATTGGCGGAATCCAGATAGAGGTTCCCGATCATACTTATGATATAAAGTTCGGGGCCATTGAGATAGGTGAACCCCGTGTAGTAGAGGTAGATGGAACTCAGCGACAGGTCTACCCACGGGAGGCCCGGATAAGAAACCTCACCTATAGTGCACCACTTTATCTTGAGATTGAATTAGATGATGAAGGTCGCGAGACTTATGAGAGAGTCAACATTGGTGACGTCCCCATCATGGTCAAAGGAAACCTCTGCCTTCTCGACAACCTCACCGAGGATGAGCTTGTAAAGCTAGGGGAGGATCCAGACGAGATTGGCGGATATTTCATCGTAAATGGATCAGAGCGCGTAATAGTCAGCCTCGAGGACCTGGCTCCCAATAGAGTACTAGTGGAGATTGATACCCGGGGCTCCCGGCCGGTTTACAAAGGAAAAGTCTTCAGCACCACCGTGGGTTTCAGAGCCCGCATCGAGATGAGTCTTAAATCCAAGAACCAGATGGTGGTCAATATTCCTGGTGTGCCAGTTCCAGTGCCCCTTGTTGTACTTATGAGGGCTTTGGGTGTAGAGACGGACCGCCAGGTCGCAGAGATGGTGAGCCTAGACCCTGAGATACTCAACGAGATGGAGATAAGCTTCAGAGAAGCCGCGGCGACTCAGACGGTTGAGGATGCGGTACTCTTCATTGGTAACAGGGTGGCATTCGGGCAGGTTAAGGAATTCAGAATCAAGAGGGCGGAGACTATACTTGATAGGAATCTCTTACCCCATATAGGCAGAGAACCCGAGGACAGGATAGATAAAGCATTGTACTTGGGCGAGATGGCTTCAAGGATAATAGAGCTAAAACTAGGAAGAAGAGGAGAAGACGACAAAGACCATCTTCGCAACAAGAGAATAAAGATGGCTGGACCCCTACTAGCGGAGCTCTTCCGGTCAGCTTTCTGGAGCCTCTACAGAGATATGAGGTACCAGTTCCGGCGAATGAGTACAAGGCGTAAAGGTGTACTTATCTCAGCAGCTGTCCGACCGGGTATAATCACAAGCAGGATCCAGCATGCCCTAGCTACTGGAAACTGGCGTAGAGGAAGGGTCGGGATGACCCAACTATTAGATAGAACCAACTCGATAAGTACCCTTAGTCACCTCAGGAGACTTCAAAGCCCCCTCAGCCGAAGCCAGCCAAACTTTGAGGCAAGAGACCTACACAGCACTCACTGGGGAAGACTTTGTCCCAATGAGACCCCTGAAGGAGCTAACTGTGGGCTAGTCAAGAACCTCGCCTTAATGAGTAATGTTTCAGTGGGAACCGACTCGGAGAAGATTAAACGTACCCTTGAGTTTATGGGAGTTACCAGAGCAAAGGAAGCAGATGAGATACTCCGACACAGAGGGACCAAGATATTCATTGAAGGATACCTATTAGGATATACAAGAAACCCCCAGGTTCTGGTTGACACTTTCAGAGAGATGCGACGTAGAAACGAATTAAGTAGCGAGGCAAACATAGCCTACTACGCCAACTATAACGAAATTTATGTTAACAGTGACGAAGGAAGAATCAGAAGACCCTTAATAGTAGTGGAAGAGGGTAAACCCGCTCTAAAACAACGTCACATCCGAAACATAAAACAGGAGCGTTGGAGCTGGGAGGACTTGGTACGTGAAGGAGTAATCGAATTCCTTGACGCAGATGAAGAGGAAAACGCCTACATCGCAATCGACCAGGAGCAGATTACACCAGAGCACACCCATATGGAGATAGCAACTTATAGTATCCTGGGCGTTGGGGCTAGCATAATTCCATATGCTGAGCACAATCAGAGCCCCCGTAACACCTACCAATCTGCCATGGCTAAACAGGCACCAGGCGTATACACTCTAAATTACTCCGACAGAACTGATACAAGAGCACATCTTCTGCACTACCCCCAGAAGCCGATGGTAGCAACCAAGCCTATGGATGTAATTGGATACAATGAGAGACCGGCCTGCCAGAACTACGTGATAGCAATTCTAAGTAGCATAGGCTACAATATGGAGGACGCAATAATTTTCAACAAGGCTTCAGTCCAGAGGGGATTGGGGCATACCAGCTTCTTCAGGATATACAAGGCTGAGTGCAAGCAATACCTTGGTGGAGCCAAAGATAGATTAACTATACCCGAACCTGGGATCCGAGGTTACCATGGAGCAGAGGCTTACAGGCAGCTAGAGTCAGATGGACTAATAGCAGCCGAATCGGAGGTAAGAGGAGGAGACATACTCATTGGAAAGACCAGCCCGCCAAGGTTCATGGAAGAGTATAGAGGAATAGAAATTCGTGGACCTCAGCTAAGAGACACCAGCGTTGGGGTTAGACCGACGGAGGTTGGAGTTGTTGATAGCGTATTTATTACAAAAGACATTGAAGGGAGCCAACTGGTCAAAGTCAAAGTAAGAAGCAACAGAGTCCCAGAAATTGGGGACAAGTTCGTCTCCAGGCACGGTCAGAAAGGGGTAATTGGAATGCTTGTTCCTCAGGAAGACATGCCCTTCAGTACAAGCGGGGTCATCCCCGATATTGTCATGAATCCTCACGCTTACCCAAGCAGGATGACTGTAGGTCAGTTCATCGAGGCTATAGCTGGTAAAGCCGCAGCTCTAAGAGGTGAGATAGTTGATGGAACTCCCTTCTCAAATGAGGAACCCAAGACCCTGCAAGAAATACTCTTGGAACTGGGTTATCAGCCAGGTGGGAGAGAGATGCTATATGATGGCCAGAGTGGGCAGCTATTTGAGGCAGAGATCTTCATAGGAGTAGCCCTATACCAGAAACTTCACCACATGGTAATAGACAAGATACATGCAAGAGCCCGAGGACAGGTACAGATGCTCACAAGGCAACCCACCGAGGGAAGAGCCCGTGGTGGAGGACTTAGATTCGGAGAGATGGAGAGGGACTGTCTCGTTGGACACGGGGCAGCAATGCTTCTAAAGGATAGGTTACTAGAGGAATCAGACGCTTATACAATATATGTATGTGAGAGATGTGGAGGACAGGGTTTCTATGATATAAGACAGAGAAAATACGTCTGTCCCAAATGCGAAGGTAAGGGAGATATTGAACCCGTAACTGTGAGCTATGCCTTCAAACTTCTACTGCAGGAAATGCAAAGCATGTGTCTTGCACCAACTCTATCATTGACGAGGGAGGCTTAGAAATTGAGCAAGGTAATCGATTCAATTAAATTCGGTCTACTCCCCCCAGACGAGATACGAAGACTCTCAGTAGTCGAGATTCAGACTAGTGACACCTACGACGAGGATGGTGCACCGATAAGCGGAGGTCTTATGGATCAGCGTCTAGGTACTTTAGAGCCACGACAAAGGTGCCGTACATGTGGAAACATTGCGATAAACTGCCCAGGACACTTCGGGCACATTGAATTAGCGACACCAGTTATTCACGTTGAATTTGCCAAACCAATATACAAAGTACTCTCATCTACATGTCGGAACTGTGGAAGCATCTTACTGACACCTGATGACAGAGAACAGCTTGTAGCTCAACGAGAGAGAGACATTGGGATGTTCGGTAAAGTCAGTGAGGAGACCAGCGACGAGATACTAAAACAGGCAAAAAAATTCAAAAGGCACAAAGAATGCCCGGTATGTGGTCATGTGCAAGACCCAATAAAGTTCAATAAGCCTACTACTTTCACACAAGCTTCGGAAGAGGAATTTATAGAGGGTGAAGAGGAAGAAATTACCCGCCGCTTAACCCCTAACATGATCAGGGAATGGTTTGAGAGGATCCCAGATGAGGATCTAGAGTTACTTGAATTCCATCCGGAATCTGCTAGGCCTGAATGGATGGTATTACAGGTCATGCCTGTACCCCCTGTGGATGTAAGACCCAGTATTATTCTTGAATCAGGAATTCGAGCAGAGGATGACCTCACCCACAAACTTGTAGATATTATAAGGATTAATCAGAGGTTAAGGGAGAATATTGATGCTGGAGCACCTACCCTTATCATTGAGGACCTCAGTGAACTTTTACAGTACCACGTTACAACATACTTTAACAACGAAGTCTCTGGCATTCCCCCCGCAAGACATCGAAGCGGAAGAACCCTGAAATCCCTAGCCCAGCGCCTAAAGGGAAAGGAAGGAAGATTCAGAGGAAATCTGAGCGGAAAAAGAGTAGACTACAGCGCAAGGACTGTAATTAGTCCGGATCCCAACCTAGATATAAATCAAGTCGGTGTTCCAGTGCACGTAGCAACCAAGCTGACGGTGCCGGATGTAGTTACACCCTTAAACTTGGAGGAAATGAAGAGGCTTGTCATAAACGGGCCTAACCTTCATCCTGGAGCATTATATGTTATTAGACCGGACCAGAAGCGAATAAGGCTAGAATTCGTACAGGATCGTAGCCTTGTAGCGGAGACTATTGAACCTGGTTTTATAATCGAGAGACATCTTAAGGACGGCGACATAGCCCTATTCAACAGGCAGCCAAGCCTCCACAGGATGAGCATCATGGCTCACAGAGTCAAAGTACTCCCCTATAAGACGTTCAGATTACACCTTACAGTATGCCCCCCCTATAACGCGGACTTTGATGGAGACGAGATGAACTTGCACATCCCCCAGAGCAAGGAAGCCCAGACTGAGGCAAGGCTCCTAATGCAGGTACAGGACCAGATCTTGAGTCCTAGGTATGGTGCCCCCATAATAGGAGCCCACAAGGACTTCATCACAGGAGCATACCTACTGACCCAGAAAGGAAACATGCTAACGGCTCAGGAAGTTGGAAAACTACTTAGCTATACCAACTACAAAGGAGAGATCCCCAAACCGACGCTAACAGAACCTAAACCCCTCTGGAGCGGTAAGAGCATATTCAGTCTCTTCCTTCCTGATGACTTTAGCTTCGTCTCAAGAGCAAACGTCTGTCAACACTGTCCCGAATGTGACCAAGAAGAATGCCAGTACGATGCTTATGTAATGATAAGAGATGGCAAACTCATGACTGGAGTCATCGACAAGGCCAATATCGGAGCGGAGAAAGCAGACACAATATTCCACAGGATAATCAAGGACTATGGAACAGACCAAGGTCACGACTTCCTAAATGATATTTGCAGACTTATTAACGGATACCTCAGTCTCAATGGTTTCACCTATAGTTACGATGAGCTAACAATGGAAGAAAAACAACTGAATAGAATATATAGAGTCATGAAGGAAATGGAGGAAGATGTACGGAAACTTACAGAAGATTACAGAACCGGAATACTGGAAAGACTCCCAGGACAGAGCCTACAGGAAACATTCGAGATAAAAGTAATGAACGAGCTAGCCAAAGCCCGAGACCAGGCAGGAGAACTCGTTCAGGACACCCTAGGAATGGAGAACAGCGGCATAATCATGACTAGAAGTGGAGCAAGAGGAAGCAGCCTTAACATCGGTCAAATGATGGGAAGCGTAGGACAGCAGTCTATTAGAGGAAAACGTATTATAAGAGGATATGAAGAGAGAACGCTACCTCACTTTCAAGAAGGAGACACCAGTCCAGCTGCTAGAGGATTTGTATACAACTGTTATAGAGACGGGCTGTCTCCCCTAGAATTCTTCTTCCACGCAATGGGGGGTAGAGAAGGATTAGTAGATACAGCTGTACGAACCCAGCAATCAGGGTATATGCAGAGAAGGCTCATCAACGCGCTGGAGCACTTAAGGGTCGAATACGACGGAACAGTTCGTAACAGTATTGGGGATATAGTCCAATTCCAGTATGGAGAGGACGGTATCGATCCTGCTAAATCGGACCACGGAGTAGCGGTTAACGTCGGAATGCTGACAGATCGTACCAGGATAACGATGGTAGAAGGCGAGAAGGCTACCGATGAATTCATCGACCAGAAAATCGAGGAAATAGAAATAGAGATACCCCAGCTTCTAAAGGAAGAACTCAGAAGAAGACTGAAAGAAGAAGAGTTTACAGATAAAGCTGTAGAAGAAGTAATAGAAACCGTCCTAAGGAACTATGACTATAGCCTAGTTGAACCGGGAGAAGCCGTTGGAATCGTAGCAGCCCAGAGTATAGGAGAACCAGGAACCCAGATGACCCTAAGAACCTTTCACTATGCAGGAGTAGCAGAGTTAAACGTAACCCTAGGACTGCCACGACTAATCGAGATCGTAGACGCACGGAAGACTCCAAGCACCCCAGTAATGAACATCTACCTCGATGAGGAACACAGCAAGAGCGAGAAAAAAGCACGAGAAGTAGCCCAGAAACTTACTTACACAGTAATTGACGATGTTATAGACACAGTTAACGTAGATCTACGAGAAGAGTCAGTTAACTTCACAGTAAACACTGATGCAATGGAAACCCTAGGAGTAGAGGTCAAAGATATAGACCGGGTGATGCCACTAAAGTACAGTAAAGACGGCCAACTTACTTATATTGTAGGTCTGGAAGAGGAGAAAACCAGAGACCCAGAATCCATAATTGAGACTGTGACGGAGGCCAGGATAAAGGGAATAGAGGAGATCAACAGAGTCCTAACCACCATAGAGGGCGGTGAATGGATGATAAGGACAGACGGTAGCAACTTAGAAGGAGTACTTAATATAGAAGGCATTGACCCCTCAAGAACAACAACCAACAATGTACACGAGATAGCTGAGATATTCGGAATAGAGGCAGCAAGAAACAGCCTGATACAAGAAGCACACAACGTCCTGAGCGAGCAAGGCCTTGACGTAGACATACGCCATGTAATGCTAGTGTCCGATATAATGACCAAAACGGGTGAAGTCCAGCAGATAGGGCGCCATGGAATCAGTGGAGAAAAATCGAGTGTATTGGCCCGTGCAGCTTTCGAGCTTACGATCCAGCACCTCGTGGACGCCGCAATAAAGGGAGAAACCGATCCCCTTAAAGGTACCATTGAAAATATCATCGTCGGACAGAGCATGCCCCTTGGAACTGGGAGCGTGGAACTGTTCATGAATCAAGGAGAACCAAGCGATGAGTAGCATAGATCATGAGCTGAGACTCGCACTCTCCACCGGTAGGGTTCAATTAGGATCAAACACGGCGGAAAGGGAGTTGAGGAGAGGAAGAGCAAGGATCGTTATCCTCAGCTCAAATATTCCAGAGGAAAAAGCTAATACTATGAAAAGATATGGAAACCTGGTTGATATTCCTGTGCTTCAGCACAACAAAGATAGCATGGATCTAGGTATTCTATGTGGGAAACCATACCCTGTATCAGCCTTAATAATAAACGAACCAGGAGACTCAAGAATACTAGACCTAGTAGAGGAGCAATAATATGCTAAATAACGTAAAAATCACAGAGCACGAGATGAAGTACATCCAGCTCCTTCAGAATATGACTGGAGCAACAGTAGTGGACTGTATAGTTGACGAGGAAGAAGACACTCTTATATTCACAGTGAAGAAAGGGGAAGTGGGTCTCGCAGTAGGTAAAGGCGGAGAAAAGATAAAACGATTTAGAGGAATGACCAACAAACGCGTTGAGATATACGAGTATATTCCTGATGTAGAAAAGTTCATCCGGAATGCCCTGAAACCAGCTAAAGTCAAAGATATTAGACTTGTTGACCGAATGGAAGGAAAGAAAATAGCCATGGTAAATGTGGAGCCCAAAGATAAGGGAATTGCCATCGGAAAGAATGGTTCAAATATAAAGAAGATCAGGTTCCTCGCTAACAGGTACTTTGAATTAGATACTGTGGTTATAAATTAGCATATACGTATGTGTTTAGCTCAGATTAAAAAA
>CAZLHX010000038.1:0-23128 GCA_964559475.1 uncultured Candidatus Bathyarchaeia archaeon
CTGGTTCCTGCCCGAGTTCCGTGTTTAAAAGTACAAAGGCCTTCATGTCAACCATGTTTCAAATATGATTACATAGTTATCTACTTTTTGCTTGTGACCCTGATACAGCTACACCCGCCTTAACAGAATAGAAGAAAATCGAGGAGAGAATAGCCAAGATGACGAAGACCTGAAAGGCTATACGATAACTACCAGTCAAATCAAAAATATATCCAGCGAAGATAGGTCCACTGACACTTCCAACCGTCCTGAACGACGCCATGAGCCCGGAGATGGTGGCAAAACGTTTCCTACCAAATAACTCCCCTCTAAAGGCCATCAAAAGAGGAAAGGCACCACCATAAGCTAACCCATAAATTAAGAAAAAAGCATACACATGAAAAACATTTGTTGAATAGGCTAATATTAATACACCCATAGCCTGAGTTAGCATCATTACTGCAAGGAGATGCCTTTTACTAAGAAAATCACCCAGGGTACCAAAGACAAGCCTTCCTGGTATACTGACAAAGATCATAATACCAAGTATTGAGGCTGCTTTTTCCTCACCGATGCCAATGGATATCAGATGAGGTATCTGGTGCAAAACAATTGATCCTAAGATAAAACTTCTGAACTACTCACCTAATAAAAGGTTACGAAACATCGGAAAGGCCAGTGCCTCCCTCGGAGTAATTTCCACATCCTCAACTGGGTTATGGTCGCCAGAAGAATCCGCATACTTCAGGAGAGAGGGATCTATACCATCAGATAAAAACCCGATGTCTTCTGGGTTATCTCTAAAAATAATTAATAAAGGGGAGCCCACTTATCCAGAAACTCACGCCACAAATTATGGAACTCATCCTCCAGCCATACAATACTATACTCTTTGCTAGAAGAGGAACGATAACGGCTCCACCGATTCCAGCAGCTATAGCATATATGCTTAACGCCCTGCGCCTATTTCTATAAAACCAGTACGTGATCATGGAAGTCAGACTATGTGTGGACCCTGTATTGTACCCTATGCTAAGTACCCAAGACCAGTCAAAAAGATCCCTACCGCCAGTAGCTTTCTTGTCCCAAACCGATCGATGAGCACCCCAATTAAAGGTCCCCCTATTCCTCCTTCTAGCCGGGAAAGGCCAACTGCTCCACTTGTTACAGCGCTGCTCCAGCCATACTCTTATCTCATAGGGTTGTAGAAAACACTGAATCCATAAAAATATTCACCTGAGCCTAGAGCATGTAATAAGAAGGAGCTTGCAAGAACCCAGTAACCATAAAACACATTTTTGATCCTTTTTCCTACCGACGTTTCTTCCACCAGCTGATGAAATATCGGATTATCAGGTTGTATATATGGTTAATTAGCGGAATTTCATGAGAGCTAAAAAATTGTTTGAAGATTTTTTTTGTTAGCATAAAATAATTAGCTAGAGTAGATACCTGGGTTCGCCTTTAATGGATTTTATTAAGTCTAAAGTCTCCTCAACTTCTTCCTCGGTTCCGTCTACTAGTATACGCACAGAGCCCTCTGCCCCTGCAATACCCCCAGCACTGTAGAGATATGACGTTATTCCAGTGAGTATTTTCAATGCCTCTATCTCTGTAACTATCTTGCCTGTTATTGGCCACATTCGTGGACCCTCATAATCCTCCTCTGCTGCTAGTTTGTGTAATATGTTAATGTCTTCGAAAGTAAGTTTCTCGAGTCCAATAGGAACTACAAGATGTATCTGTTTCCCAATAATATGTCCCAGGGTGTTTCCGATAGTCGCACCATCCATTCCACCTATCAAAATCCCTGCCATATCCTGCCAGTAATTGAGGGCATTGGCGCCCTTTATATAAACATCCCCCTTCTTCATGTCCTTGACCACGTTAACCCGGTCATACTGGGGGACTACCTCACCTTTGACAAATACCTTATCAGGAATTTTCTCTCCTTCCGGCTCAGATAGTCGCTCTGGTTCATCGGGTGTAGTAATTCCGCTCCTGTATCGTCTCTTGTCGATTTCTTTTCCCCAGAGTTCCTCTAAAACATATGCGTTGGTGGTCCCAGTAGCAACTACGGCCGTCCCCTCCCTCATAGCTTTATCTACTTCGGGCATCTGGGCTACAGCCTTTGCAATTAACCTCTTGGACTCAGCTACAGTAAGTATGAACTGTCTTTTCATGAGGATGAAATAGTATCGGTTCTATTAAGCTCTTAGTCACAATATGAATAAGTCACAACATTTGTCATACGATGCCATCAGAAGACTTCGAGAGAATCACCGATAAGTTAAGAGAACCGCGTAAAGGACTAGAAAATCCTGAAGAAGCACAGACAAAAGTGATAACATCATACCTTGAAGATTACGTTAAAACAGAATATGGTAAAAACATCTTGCTGAAGATTTAAAAGCATTCCAAGATAACTATCCGGTAACTAATTATAGAGACTTTAAGCCTTGGACAGGCCAAGTAATTGCGGGGGAATGTCGGACTTTTTTGCCTGATCCTCCCATAAACTGGGGTATGACCCGAGGAACGACAGTTAAGTCAAAATTACTGCCAGTGACGAAGAGCCATCTTGAACACATTATTAGAGGAGGCTCCAGAGCGATCTTAAACTATGTGACAAGCGTAGGTAATTTAGCCTCATTAATGGGAGGAGTACTGAACCTACAATTTACCAGTAATATCTCAATAATGAATGTAAATGGTAGGAAAATTGAATGTGGTTTCAGCTCTGTGACCTACGCTAAACTGAATCCTATGCTAGCTGGTCTACACTTGTTACCTAGACAGGAAGAAATTGATGCATTAAACACAGGTTTGTCAGTCCCTGACTGGAATAGAAGATACGGATTCATTAATAATAAAACAAAAGATGAAGATATCTTTACCCTCATGGTAGTTGCAACCATTTAAAAAGGGGTCGCTTACTATCTTAAGAAAACACATGGAGTTTTCCCAAAAAATATCTGGGATATTAAAGCTGTTTTTAGTACAAGCGTCCCAAAAATTCAGACTAAATACAAGGGTATGATTCAGAGAAGGTATGGAAAGGTCCCTGTTGTTAAGATGTATACGGCCACTGAAGGGTCCTTTGGGCAGCAAAGGGATAAATTACCTTACATTATGCCGAATTATGATCTTTACTTCTTTGAAGTCAAACGAGGAAATAAGATCAAAGGACTTTATGAATTGAAGAGAGGTCAATGGGGTCAGCTGATATTTTTTACACCTATACTGCTAAGATACGTTATAGGGGATCTAATCGAAGGTATGGGAAAAAATTATTTCAGGGTTTTTGGATTAGTTAAAGTTTGGACTAGATTAGGGCATCTTGCTTATAGAGCACTTTTTAGCTGGTTTATCTAGGTCTGGGTTTTCTTTCGCGTTCGGTTATTCCACGAAGAATGATGACGATACCTATAAGTACCAAGAAAACTGGCCACCACTCGTCAAAGTTGAATGCCATTCCTGCACCTAGTAAGGTTACAAAGCCTCCTCCTATGAGGAAACCTAATGCGGTATCAAATATACCTGTTCTACGGTATTCAAGTAATCCTCTGAGTATCAAGATTATCCCTATACCGAGGAGGAATACTCCCCCAACTTCGTCCCATCCTAAGTATCCATAGTTCCTAAGGATGAAATTAATGCCTAGCCAGATGAGTATGGCGCCTCCCATTATTGCCCCTGATCTTTCATCCTCCTGCTTCTCATCCTTCTCATCTTTTTCATCCCACTGTCTTACAGGCCTTATGGGGGGTTTCTTTACTAGATTATATCCACACTTATCGCAGTACTCATCATCAGAATCAGCTTCAGCTCCACATCGGGGACAAAAAGGCATCTAATCACCTTAGTTGTGGGTTTTTTATATTAATAAAAACATTCCTCAAACATCTCTATTTTCTAAGGTCAATAATATGAATGAAGTTAGAAAGGCTAGCCCTGAGACTGTTAGCCAACCTATATTGTAGCTTGCTGTGTAATCCTTAATGTACCCTAAGGTAAAGGGTATAGCAAGCGCCCCGAATGCTGCAAAGGTATTATGTATTCCTGAGACGCTGCCCGCTATCTCTGTACCAAAAATCCTTGGAATAATTGTGAAAGCAGGACTTCTTACAAAGTTAATGACCCAGCCAATAAGAAAAACAGACCCATATGCAGCTAGCATAGATATATTTCCTTTAAAAATTAAAATTACTATACCCAGAAGCCCAAAACTTGCCAGTAATACAGTTCTTTCACCTACTTGATCGGATGTTACACCACCTAAAGGGTTAGCCAATATACCGGCTATGTTGTAGAGTGACATAGAGGTACTGGTCATTATTATGCTGAACCCAAATTCTTCTTTCATGACTAAGGGTAGCCAAGCAATGAAGGTGTAATAGGAACCAAGACGTATAAATTGGCTAAAAGCTAGTACCCAGAATCGTTTATCCCAAAAAGGGATGCTCGATAATTTTATCCGCCCATAGCTGGTGGATACATTGTCTTTTAATAAAAACCAGACAATAAATGCTGAAAAGCCCCCAAATATTCCAATTAATTTTAAAGTTAGTCTCCACCCAATACTTAAATTGAGATATGGAGCAGCCCATGAAGCGATTATTAGCCCTAAACTTCCTCCAATGTTAAGGATCCCTAGGGCAGTTCCCCTTTCCTTATGATTAAACCAAGAGGAGACAAGTCTGACAACTGGTACAAATATGCCTGCTCCGAGTAACCCCGCGATGAAACGTGTGATGATTGCCATATTGATGCCTCGACTAAATCCGAAGGTAATTGTGGATATACTGACTCCAAGAACACTCAGACTTATCACAGGCTTGCTACCAAACTTATCAGCCATTATACCCCAAGGAATTTGCCCCAGCATATATCCAAGAAAGTAAGCGGACATTAACGCTCCAGATTGAGTATAGTTTAATGCTAAGTCCCATTTTATGGTCTCTAGAATATTACTATAGGCGCTATTCATGATGCTTAGTGTGGCAAGTGCCATAAAACCTCCAATGATAATCCTAGGATAACGAAGAATTTTCAAGACCATTTCTATTTTAACCTGTAATCACTAAGCGATATTAAAACCGGTATTATTTGTAAGTATACTGCTAAAGTTAGAAGAAAGATCTTTGGGAGAGTCAATATATCGAATAATGAATCAAAAGAAAAGTTAATATGGCAAAAGTTTGAGCCTGCTAATTCTTTTATCAAATTACAATGCATAAAGTAATCCAATGTTTAAAGGTTATTAGATTAAAAAAAATAAAAGAAAAAGAGTTGTTCTTATATTACTACTCTACCCATTTCGTCGGAGTTCAAAAGCTCCTTCCAACGAGCTGCCGTGGTTTCCTGTATATCTGATATCTCTTCATCGGTCATATGTCTGAATCTCGCCTGTGGTTTAAGATACTCTGTAACTGGCTTTAGTTCCTTAGGCTTGTAATTTAACTTGAAAGTCTGTCCGTTTTGGATCTCGTATAGAGGCCATATACCTGTCTGTACACCTGATCTAGCGATCTCAATGGTTCTTGCTGGGTCAAACCTCCATCCAACTGGACAGGGTGACTGTATTATGATCATCCTGAATCCCCTGATGGATTTTGCGTAGTTTACCTTGGCAATCAAATCCTCTGGGAAGCCAACTGTTGCAGTCGCTACATACGGCACGTAGTGAGCTGCAAAGATAAAGGGTATATTCTTTTTCGGCCTTTCTTTACCTCTGCTTCTTGGGCCTACAGGGGTAGTGCTCGTTATCGCGTACTTAGGTGTAGCGCTGCTTCTCTGATTACCTGTATTCATATATGCCTCGTTGTCTTTTGTTATTATGAGTATGTCCTCGTTTCTCTCGGCAGCAGCACTTAGACCCTGGAACCCAATATCATAAGTGCCTCCGTCTCCATAGAAACCTACGGCTAAAACATCGTCACGGCCGATTGCTCTTAATCCTCGGCTTGTTCCTGTTAAAGCTGCTCCGCCGCCCTCGAATACAGCACCAACCCTTGGATTCTTAGTAACTGTATCTGGGCAACAAGGGATTCCGTGTCGGATTACATTTGGTCCTAATGCTTTGAAGGCAAGTCTGGCAGCGAGGGCAGCTCCGCATCCCTGGCATGCACTCCCTGGTGTAATTCCCATCTCTTCTAAGGGTATCTGCATTCTTGTTATTCTTTCACTCATCATTCATTCACTCCATCGGTATCCTTTAAACCCACTCCACAATGCTCTCAACTGTCCCACTCTCAACAACTTTTAGGATCTTATCTCCTATCATCTCAAAGTCGTGGATACGAACCTCTTTTCCGCCCAGTCCAGCATGGAACTGAAGGGTTTTAGGTCTCTCATCAAGATCATATATTGAGTCTCTTAATTTGCTGAATACTGGGCCACCTTTTCCTGGACAGATGCTTCTGTCCACTACAGCAAAGCCGTCTAGTTTTTTACCCCATTCCTGGAAGTCTTTTACCGGGAAGGGTATGAAGCTTCTTAACTTAATTAGCCCAACTTTTTTGCCTTCTGACTGCATTTTTTCAACAGCCGCTTTACAGGTTCCTGCAATTGTACCCATGGCAACAATAGCTACTTCAGCGTCATCCATCATGTAGGGCTCGATCATTCCGTTACCATATCTGCGTCCAAAGGTCTCATGGAAACTATCCATAGTCTCCTTTAAGACAGGCTCAATTTCTAGAACTGCCTCATGGTGATCCTTCCAAGGTTGTTGGGGATCTCCTCCACCCCAACCTCTTGCGAAAGTCTCTGGGTCAACCTCGTCGGGTAGTATCGATGGAATGGCTTTGTTTGGAGGCAGCCAATTATCTACTTCTTCCTGAGCTGGAATATCAACAGGCTCAGCTGTATAGCTTAAAACGTAGCCATCATAGCCAACTGCTATTGGTATTCTGACTCTTGGATCCTCTGCAACTTTGTAGGCCATTAAAAGGGAGTCTAGAATCTCTTGAGCATGTTCAACGTACTGATGCCCCCAGCCGGTCCACTGCTGACTCATCAGGTCGCTGTGGTCTGGCTGCATTCCTTTATATCCTCTATGAACCACGGCCATTACGACGGGTAGTCTTCCGCTTCCTGTACCTTGCATGGGGTGATGCATGTAAAGAAGTCCCGGACCACTGGTACATGTGAATACTCGGGCACCCACTCGGCTTGCTGCCTGAACTACTACCTGGCTTGTAAGTTCTCCTTCCACGTTGACGAAGTCGAAGTCCCAGTCCCCAGCAGCGTACATTTCCGATAGATATTGTGTGATCGTAGTCTGGGGGGTTATTGGGAATGCGCTCGCTACATGAACTTTTGCTAATTTTACAGCAGTAGCTGCTGCCTTGTTTCCTACCATTACTTCATATGACATTTTTAAACTTCAACTCTCTCCATTTCAATAGCGTCTACAGGGCACTCGTGAGCACATACGCCACAACCTTTGCAAGCCTCATACCTGATGTATGGCTTGTTCTTCTCCTCATCCCATTGAACTGCCGTCTCTGGGCAGTATATCCAGCAGTTCTTACAGCTGATACAGCTCTCTTCGTCTATTCTGGGGGTGAAAACCCTCCAACTTGAGACATCCTTCAAGACGCCGTAACCTCCTACGTGTATGTCAACTTTCTGAGGTGGTGCATCTTTTACTACTGCCTGAACAGGTCCCTGAACTTCCTCAAAGCTCCTCCTAACCGCAGCGATGTTCATATCTCCGAGACGGCCCGGGAAGTATTTCTTGATGGCCTTCTCGATTGACTCTACTTCTAATAGCCCAGTTACCTTTGCGAATCCTCCAAGGATCGCTGTGTTGGTAATAGGCCTACCCAGGGTCTCTAATGCTATTGTAGTGGCGTCAACTGTCGCTATCTTAAAGTCTCCACCAATCTTAACCTCTTCAGGTTTCAACTGGGTGTTAAGTATAACGAGCCCACCTTCCTTGAGATTATCAACAACTGCCTGCTGTTTAGCGATTAGGGGGTCGAGTACGATGCTAATATCAGGGTTATGAACTAGCTCCCTTTCTCTTACACGCTGGTCATCTAATCTAACGAAGGCAGTAAGTGGCGCTCCACGTCTCTCTGTACCGTACATGGGGATGGCCTGACTGTACTGTCCTTCTTCGTAAGCAGCAGTGGCGATAATCCTAGAAGCGGTGACCGCTCCTTGACCGCCCCTGCCGTGCAACCTTATTTCGATCAAAGTTTTCCCTCTGTTATCGAATCGTTACTCATCCCCGCTATGGTTATTAAGAATAACGATTTCAACCTTAACGATATATACTCACTTTTAAACACTTCTAGAAGAATACATTAAGTAAGTATATAATCTGTTTACTATATAATGTCCATAAATTATAGGACAAAAACGGGTTTTATATTTAAACTTTAAATTGAACAATGTTGTAGAAAGTTGGACTAGTATGATGGCAGAGAGGGAACAGGGATTCCGAAAGATGCTTGAAAAAAGCGTAGTTGACGCAATCAGGATAGAGCATCAGGTAGTCCTTAAAGGCCAGTACCAGATAGCCTACGATCTCCTTCGAGATAGCCTTGCCACAGGGATAACCCCCTGCCTCGTAGGCCCTCCAGGTGTTGGTAAGAGCCTTCTTGCACGAAAAGTTGCAGAAGACACGGGGAGAAGCTTCCATGAGGTCTTCTTTGACGAGAATGTAACCCCGAGCAGGCTAATTGGTAGTTTTGATCCCGCTCTAGTCGTCAGAAATGGAAGAAACATCAGCAGCTTTGAATCAGGCCCCCTAATCAGAGCCATGGTTGAGGGAGGATTATTTGTAGCTCAAGAACTGAACAGGGCTACAGAGTTCTGCCAGAATAGCTTGATAGCTCCTCTAGAAGAGCGGCATTATCATCTATTCCCCATAGGGATGGTTAAAGCACATGAAAATTTTGCCTTCGTTGCCACACAGAACCCAATTGAGACCGCGGGAACTTACAGGCTGAGTAAGGTGCTAGTGGACCGTATTGGTTGCTGGATCAGACTTACTTATCCAACTAAGGAGACAGAGTTGGAGATAATCAGAGAGAATACCCCCGCTTTCGCTTTACCCGAAAGTGCTCTTGATAAAATATACGATGTTGTAAAGGATACCAGAGATACCCCCTCCCTAGAGATACCTGCCTCACCAAGATCAGGAATTTTCCTAACTAGATTAGTTAATAGATATTTCGATAGATTTGAGGATGAGGATGCAGCAATTCGCTTCTTTGCTCCTGCAGTCCTGGGAAAAGAGATGAGAGTCAGAGAAGAGGGTAAAACCATCTCCACAGTCATCGAGGAGATAGTCGAGAGGAGACTCGGATAGGTGACCCAAAACCAGTACATGACCTATCCTTTCAGATACGCTCACTATTTCATACCAGAGTTTATAAGCCGTCTACGACGTAGCCCTGAATGCGAACATAAACCAAGCCCCCGTCAGGGTATAAACATGGGAAAAATGCTTCTTCCAGCATACCTCAGAAAAGGACACCTAACATTCCAAGACCTCTTAAACGTAGCAGTAGTAACTAGCCATGTAGACTGTCAGAAAGTAGCTGAAAAGTTCGCAGCAGAGATCCTAGTAAACGTTGATGTAGAGAAAGAACTCCTCCCTCCAGACGTCTCAGGTGAGGACTTCATGAGTCTTTTACAAAGCAGTATTGAAGACGAGATATACGTCACGCCTCATGGTAAAGGTCTTGAGAATGAGTTTGCTGCAGCACACAACAGCGACGTTGACCAGTTTCATAGCTTTGAAAACAAGCCCGATATCGGTGTAGGGCCGGGAGAAGATGAGGTTTTGAAAGCTGGTGTAAAAGTCATGAGGCATAACAAGGAAGAGGAGAATCGAAAGATTCTAGCCGAGATCCTTAAAGAAAAACTCATGAAGCTCGGTAACGAGTTTGAGAGAAAAGAGGATTGGGCTAAACATCGTAGCCTGAAGCCCTTCGAGGCAGGGGAAGACCCTGATCTCATCGACGAGGAGCGAAGCCTCGAGAATATCCTTGACCTCGGTCGAAGCATAGAAGAAATTCGTTACCAAGACTTTCTAATGAGGCAACCTGAAAAAGAGAACAGGACCATAATCTACATTCTAGACATAAGCAACACCATGTTTTACGACCTTGAGGGAATAAACAGTATAAGTTACAGTGTTCTCAGCATGGTTCCCCTGATGTGGGGCCTCAGAAGAGAAAAATTCGGTCTCTGTCTTTACGAGTCGAACACACATATTGTGAAAGATCTGTACGAAGAGATCAACATTATCCCAATAATGGAAGACCTAATCGACATGCTAACCTGCACGACCACAGAGATGGAGAAAAAGTACTGTGGAGGTTTAACCAGCATGACGTGGGGAGGTACAGTTCCAGGTAAAAGCCTGAAATGGGCATATGAACAGATTACTGAGATAAATGACAGAAGCGACAGGATGGTATACATTTTCAGCGACTTTGTACTAAGTCAGCCAGGTGAACAAACTAAGGAGACCCTTGAGAATTACTTTGTGCTGGAAAAAATGGTTGATTCCGGTGTAAGAGTATGTGCATGTGTATCTCCTCTAGCCAATAAATCAATTTTCAGACCATATACCAAAGAGTCATTGAACAAGCTCAATGAGATCGGAATATACATGGCGGATACGTATAGGCCAACCAAGTTTCTGGAACAGGCCCACGACTTTATCGAGAACCCTTGGGTATAAACTCCACCTTACCCCCAGAACGCTCCAAAGCAACCTTAAACGCTTCTTCTGCATCATCTAAAGGTAATTTATGAGTGAGAACCTGCTCGACGTTAATCTTACCCTCAGATATTAGTCTGATGCTTAAGGGAAAATTTGCAGGTCTTGCATCGTATGCACCATGAATCTTTAACTCTCTTCTAACAAGCCAAGTCAGATCAAGGGGAACGGTTTCACTAAATATGCCTATCATAGTTATCTGCCCCCTCTTTTTTGTCAGGTTCAATGCTTGTTCCACCGCAAGAGGTGCCCCTGTGGCTACAAACGCAACATCAGCCCCCCGTCCATTAGTATCTTCCATCACTCTCTTTTTTAGATCATTTTGCTCGATATCCAGAGTTTCTATATCCAGCCTTTTAGCGATTTCAAACCGGGCTTTATCATCACTTAAGCCTGTTAATATTACTCTAGCGCCACCAAGTTTGAAGAGTTGTGCACTGAATAACCCGATTGGACCGCAACCATGTACCACGACAAAGTCTTCAACTCGAAAAGGGGTAATATCTAGTACAAAATGGACTGCATTACTGAGGGGTTCAACAAGAGCTGCCTTCTCATAACTCATACAATCAGGAATCCTGTGTAGCAACTGGTAAGGCACCGATACATACTCTGCAAAGGCACCATCGGTGTTAATCCCGAAAAGAGTTGACTCATCACATAGATTGCTCCTACCTTGCCTACAGAAACCACATTTACCACAGGCCTTAACCGATTCGCTCAGTACTCTATCCCCAAGTTTAAATCCCTTTACCTTTGAACCAGTCTTTACTATATCTCCAGAAAATTCATGCCCTAGGACTACGGGAAGCTTCATCTTACTATAAGCAGGAGTGTATCTGTAGATCCCTAGGTCACTTCCACATATAGCAGCGGCTTTAACCCTAATCAAAACATCACCTTCGGTTATACTAGGCTTGGGAATTTCCCCTACGTCTATTCCGGGGCGGGGGTGTTTCTTGAGTACTGCTTTCATAGGGATCTTGTTAAAGCATCAATTCCAAAGGTCTTAACATTTTGGACGGTAAAGTAGATAATTGTAGGTCATGTTGAATATCGAGCAGCAAATTCTGGAAAATATAGACACTGAAGACATGCTTAGATTCATAGAGGAACTGGTGAGAACCCCCAGTTATGGAGGAAATGAAACAGAAGCCCAGATTTTAGTTGCAAACAAACTAAGGGAGTTAGGTTTTGGTGTTGACACTTGGGAAATTGACTTTGATGAATTGATAAAACATCCTAGGTTTAGTATGAGTTATAATAGAAAGAAAGGTATGGGGATAGTTGGTTTCTTTGGTGATGGGAATAAAAGTATCATAATCTGTGGGCATATCGACACAGTCGGACCCGGGGGAGAAAAATTCTGGAAAACTCCTCCCTTACAAGCAACAATCGAGGATAAGCGGCTCTACGGTAGAGGCGTAACAGACATGAAGGGAGGATTAGCCTGCGGACTATACGCGCTTAAAGCTATCAAGGACGCAGGAATAGAACTCAATGGAAAGATATACTTTGCGAGCGTTATAGGTGAAGAAGATGGAGGATGCGGAGCCCTAGCAACCTGTCTCAGAGGATACCGAGCAGATGCAGGGATAATCATGGAGCCAACGGAGAAAAAGATCACACCCGAAGTAGCAGGAGCCATAAGCTGGAAGATAACAGTCGAAGGTAAATCAACTCATGCCTGTGTTAGAGAGGAAGGAATCAGCGCAATTGAAAAATCCATCACTATTATTAATGGATTAAAAGATCTAGAGAAGACTCGCAACAGTAGAATAAACAATGAGTTATACAAGAGGTACCAGACTCCCTTCGCCCTGAATGTCGGGAAAATTAATGGAGGAGAATGGCCTGGGTCTGTACCTGAAAAAGTAACCATAGAGGGGAGGCTGGGAGTAGCCATAGAGGAAACAAAAGAACACGCTAAAAACGAAATGGAAAAACATATCCAGAAAATTTCAGAAAAAGATCCTTGGCTAAGGAATAATCCTCCGGTGCTTGAATGGGTAGGTTACAGCTTTGGACCAAGCAAAATACCCGTGGACCATCCTATAGTTAAGAACTTGAAGGATTCCTTCAGAAAAGTAACAGGAGAAGAACCTAAACTCGAAGGTATGACGTATGCTTCCGACGCCAGATTATTGATAGAAGTAGGAGAAACACCAACAGTTGTTTTCGGACCTGGAGATGTCAGAGACGCACATGGGCCAAACGAGTGCGTAAGCATAGATGATCTAGAAATAGTCACCAAAACTATTGCCTTGACTGTATTGAATTTTTTAGGCCATGAGTAAGATGAAAAAACTTGGACTCATTGTAAATCCTGTGGCAGGACTTGGTGGAAAAGTTGGATTAAAGGGAAGTGATGGAAAAGAAATCCAAGAGAAAGCCCTTGAACTCGGAGCCAAACCGGAGTCCCCAAAAAAAGCTGTGAAAGCGTTAAAAGCAATCAAATCAGACGGATCATTTACATTAATTACATATCCAGGTAATATGGGAGAATGCGAGGCAAAGCAAGCGGGATACAGACCTAAGGTTATTGGCGAGATCAAAGAAGGGGGAACAACTTTTTTAGATACAAGAAACGCCGCCAAAAAACTTGTTAAAGAAAAAGTAGATTTGTTGCTCTTTGCAGGGGGTGATGGAACAGCTCGAGACGTCTATGAGGCTATTAATTCCAAGATACCGGTATTAGGCATCCCAGCAGGTGTAAAAATTCATAGTGGAGTTTTTGGAATAAATCCCAAGTCAACTGGAGAGTTAGTTGGATCCTATTTATCTGGATCATGTAATACCAAGCAAGCGGAAGTTATGGATATTGATGAGAAAGCTTTTCGAGAGGATAGGCTAACTGCGAAGCTATATGGCTATATGATGATTCCATATTCTCCAAATATTATTCAAGGTACAAAAGAGAGTGTTGGGCATAAGGAAGATTACGTCCTTGAGGCTATTGCTTTAGACATTTTAGAGAGCATGGATCATGAGATAGTGTACATCCTTGGACCTGGAACAAGCATCAAACCAATAGCAGATAAACTTGGTGTCGAAAAGACATTGCTCGGCGTCGACTTGGTTGTTGGAAGAAAGCTATTTGCTAAGGACACCAATGAACATCAAATAATCAAAGCAATAAGAGACAGGCCATCAAAAATTGTTATTTCATTGATAGGAGGTCAAGGATTCCTTTTTGGTAGAGGAAATCAACAGATTAGCCCAAAAATTATTAGAAAAACTGGCAAGAGTAACCTTATCATCCTTGCTACCCCTGAGAAGCTGGCATCATTGAAGGGGAAGCCAATGAGGGTTGATACGGGAGACTCTGACTTGGATGAAGGATTAAAAGGGTTTTACAGAGTACATACTGGTTATGGTAAAAGGACTATTTATCGAGTCGAATAATAGATGGACTTGGATTTTTCTAGCTTAAATCTGGTTTTTCAGGTTTATATGGTCCCAAATATTCTTCTTGCAGGATATTTCCTCCATCTATCACAATCTCACTTCCTGTGAGGTAGTCTGACAGGTCTGAGGCGAGGAAAGAAACAAGATTACCCACATCTTCTGGAGAACCTTGATACCCAAAAGGGATCTTGTAACCAAATTCTCGCATTTTTTCAATTGATTTTTCTTCTGATTTGCTTCCCCGTAACTCGAAAGCACTGGGACTAAAGATATAGCCGGGTAGTACACAGTTCACGTTGATGTGGTACTGTGCTACCTCTAATGCGAGGGCTTTAGTGAATCCAATTACTGCTGCTTTTGTTGAGGCATAGGCGGTCTGTCCTCCAGAGGGTGCTCCAACTAGAGGTCCTGTTACACTGCTCATATTGATGATCTTTCCTTTACATTTCTCCATCATGCTGGGTAGTACTGCTTTACTGCATCTGAACATTCCAAAGATATTAACATCGAACATTTTTTTGAGGAAATCCTCGTCCATATCTATGAGTTTTCTACGAGGATAAATACCTGCATTATTCACCAAGATTTCAATAGGCCCGCGATCTTCCTGAATCCTTTTTATGACATTACTTACCTGCTCTCCATCTGATACATCCATAAGTTTAGAGAAAGCCTTGCCCCCATATTCTTGGATAGACTTTGCAGTTTTATTTACTCTTGGAGATATATCTGTCAAAACAACGGTAGCTCCATGTTCTGCTAGAACACGGCTTATTCCTGCCCCTATTCCCTGCATCGCACCTGTCACTATTGCCAATTTTCCGTCCAGATTCATTCCTTTGACCTCTTTCTCTTGTAAGCTTTCCAAGACATGGCCCATTTTTCAGGATCATCGAATCTGTAAGCTTTGACTTTATGGTTGCTACTTCTATGAGGTGCACTTTTAACCAGATCAGGGTTCTCGTAAGCTTCCTCGATTACTTTTTTTAGCACACTAACCCAGTAATCAATATCCCTTTTGCTGTAAGTCTCACAGGGCTCTGGAGTGAAAGGCTCCGGTATTAGCCAGGGATGATGGCTTGTGAACATGGATTGTACACCGTAATCGATCATTCTTCTATTTACGTCGTTTACTCCGACACCTGTGTCTACTTTTAGTTTCTCCAGGCTCCATCTTGCCTGATCCAGCCTCCTTCCACCGAAAGGCAGGGTAATTCCTTCTATCTTTTTGAGCTTCTCTGAAAGGTATTGATTGTTAATCATGCTGACTTCCGCCACCTCTCTAAGTCCCACGGCACCCATGCTCATGCACCATGCATAAGACCTTAAGACGACTTGTAGGTTTCCCATAAAGTCCCTTACCTTCCCTATGCTGTTTGGTCGGTCATAATCCAACTTATATTTCTTATTTTCTTTGATAATTACTGGAACAGGTAAGAATTCCTCAAGTTCCTTTTTAACTCCTATAGCTGCATTTCCTGGCCCACTGCTCCCATGGGGGCTACTAAAGGTCTTATGGAGGTTGAAGAAGCACATATCAAACCCGGCCTCTCGGGCCCTAGTAACTCCTAGAATGGAGTTAGCGTTTGCCTGATCATAGCTACAAAGTCCTCCTGATTCGTGAACTATGCTCGTCCATTCGTCTATGTTTTTATTGAAGATCCCAGTATCCTCGGGGTTTGTTATGAAAAGTCCAGCAGTATTCGATCCTACTGCCTCTTTTAATGCCTCAGTTGAGGGTAATCCTGTGTCTTGTTCAGGATATAAGGTAATTATTTTGAATCCGGCTGTAGCTGGGCAGGCTGCGTCACATGGGTGGCTGAAGATGGTAGTAATAATCTCGTCTCTCCACGGCTCATCGTTTACCTCATGATATTTTCTCATCATGACGGCGTTGTTATAGGCTCCAGATGAGCCTCCTGGAGGCTGGAAGCTAAAAGCATCCATACCAGATATCTCTCGGAGAAAGGTAAAACCGAACTCATAAACGATTTCTAATAGTCCCTGGATCGTCTCCACCGGTTGAAGAGGGTGAACCTCCGCTATCTGTGATACGAGTTCCTCATTTATCTTCGGACTATATTTCATTGTGCACGTTCCCACTCCAAGATCGATGTCAAGTTCCATCCCTAGGGTCATCTGGCTTAACCTTAGGAAATGTCTGAGCACGTGGGGTTGACTTAACTCTGGTAAAGCAGGGGGATCTTTTCTCTGCATGGATTTAGGGATAAACCTTGAAACGGGTCCGGTTCTCTGAATGATCTCTTCCTCAACTTTTGAAGGTATTATACCTCTTTCTCCGCTCTGAGATAACTCATGGATTATTGGCTCGTCCCATTTAGGTGCATGGTAATTCCTTGGTTTCATTTTAGCACCTCATTCAATGCTGTTGATAGATTATTCAAGTCCTCGAGAGAGTGCATTTCTGTTACACAGTAAATTGCAGAGTTTCCTAGTTTTGGATACTCTCTTGAGACATCTTTTCCACCGAATATCCTGCGTTCTAGAAGTTTCTCATTAATTTCTTTTACAGGAAGATTAAATTGTACGGGGAACTCTTTAAAGAATTCATCGTAGACTACACTTACACCTTCAATATCCTCAAGGAGCTCCGCGGTATAATGAGATTTTTGTATGATGTTCTCACCGATTTCTTTCATACCATTTGGTCCCATTAAACTGAGATAAACAGCTGCAGTAATACCCCATAATGCAGTTGTTGTTCCAACCCAGTCTTTGGCGTTTTCACGGGAAATATAGCTGGTACGTTCGTACATTGCTTGTCCGAACCCGTATTCTCCATCAACTTCAGTCTCTGTTATTGATATTAATCTGAGTGGATACTCAGCTACATACTTTTCCTCATCGCGAGTGGCGATAAATCCGCAGCTTCCACCACCTGCATACATGTGGATTCCAAGAGGCTGTGCTTCACCACAGGCAATATCCACACCATAGTCAGAAGGAGGTGAGAGCATCCCTAAGCTGATAGGATCTACACCACAAATAGATTCCCCTCCAATTTCGTGGACTAGAGAGCTAATATTCGAACCTTCAGCTTCAATTACACCAAGATAGTTAGGATTCTCAAAATAAATCCCGGCAGTATCTTCATTGATTTTATTTTCTAAATCTTCTAATTCGACCCTTCCACTATCATAATCCAATTCGACGAATATTATCTTAATTTTCCCATTAGGATCAGCTGATTCGCAATAATTTTTAATTATCTGGTATCTATCCGGGCTTATATTCCTAGGTATAAGTATCTCATTTCTCGAGGTTAAACGTGTAGCCATTCTAATGCAATTACCCGCTGCTGATCCCCAATCATATGTAGGTATTCCAGAGACCTCCATACCAAGAAGTTCACATATTAAACTCTGGAACTCAAAATTTGCTTGAAATCTTCCAAGATCACTGTGTGACCCTCCTGCATATGCTGTTAAAAACTCGCTTCTTGAGGCAATTACTTCACATATTTTTGGGATATAATGTTTCCAGCACCCTGATCCAAGAAAGCTAATGTATTCATCGGTTGTGATGTCTTTTGAAAGTATATTATCGATACTCTTTTTCAGATCAGACTCACTAAAAATTGGTGTTGGAAGACGCATCTCGTCCTGCAATAAAAGTCTCTCAGGGATCATTTCCCTGTAAAGTTCGTCGGAGTTCTTTACCCCAATATAGTCTAGCATTTCCTTCTTTATGATATTATTACTATTCGGTATGTAGGGATGGTTAAAATTATCCTCCAAATCAACTCACTGTTTAACTATTGGAGGTTTAGGTATAATTGTTATTGGGATATTTTCACGTGAGAATCAATGATTCTCATCTGCCTAGAACATCCATAAATCTTCCGAGCATAGTTGCTGATTGTTATTTCTCTAATATTATAATAATAACTAATTTCATTATAATAATATAATAAGGAAAAATTCTCATTTTATTATGATAAATCCTTGTCATTCTAAGCATTTAATGATAACACTATGTCAACAAATTAAGTTTCATGTCCATGATTATGCTGTCATTTTTTTAAGAGACATAACAAGCCACCGAACTGTAATAACCTTTTACCAGAAACTGTATTGTTATCCACTATTTTTATTTTTATTTTCTTATTCTTAGCTATTTGAAGAAGCCTGTTTATTCTACGTCTATGATTCCTTTGATACGCATCAGTCATTAGTATATACTCTGGCCTATGACCTGTGTTTGTATAGACTGTTTTTTCAATTTCTTTTAAAGTAAAAAGAATAGTATTAACATCTTCAGGTTTGTTTATCCTTTTCTCGACTATTTTCATAATTTGTTGGATGTCTTCTATTGAGGCTTTTTGTAGGCTTTGGTGAAATTTTATTTTGTTTATTATTTCTTTTACTTCATTTACGTTTCTGGCTGGAAGGGGTATATTTTCGAATGAAACTGTATTAAGTTCATATCCCTTTATTAACCAGCTTTGATGTTTTATTATGTGTTCTAAAAAATTTTCGTAGTCGTTTCTGTTTTCACTTGCTATTAGTACTGTTTTTATTCCTTCTTTGACTCGAGGTCTAATTTCATCGACTATTGACTCATAGAAATTATATTCGTTTCTATCACTCAATTTTTTGTCTGATTTTATTGACTCGCTGTAGATGTTCCAGATCTGTGCGTTTATATTGTCTATGCTTATCATAAGGGCTACTGGGTATCCACGACGTCTTCGAGGCACAGTATAGAAGAGCTATTTTCCTTTTTAAAGTATTAATTTTCTTGAGTGGGAGTAGGGGTAAATCCTGTTAAATCTAGAATATTAGTGTAGAATACTTGATTTATTCCCTCTTTAGTGATAAGTCCATCAGATTCAAGTTCATTACAGGCTTTATACTGAGCTTCAAGGATGTTTATCCTCCAACCTCTTGGGAAAAATGTGCTATCTGTTCCAAAGAGGACCTTGCTGCTACCACCGGATAGTATTGCCTTTTTGAATATTTGCTTAAGATCAAGGTCATATGGCAAGTAATTCATCCAGCTATTGGATCCACTACTATCCATGTATACATTATCAGCTTGGTACTGCATGAGTAGAACTTCCCTGAACCACCCTGCTCCGAAGTGAGCGATAATGAAATTTAACTCAGGGAAGTCTCTGCTCGGGACTTGTATATCTATGGGATTACCATTTCTAAGATCAGCTTGACCTCCGATGGTTATGCCAAAGTGAAGAAAGATAATAAGGTCTTGTTTGAGGCATTCCTCGTAGACGGGATAAACTACCTCGTCATATACTTTTACTCCTTTCCAGCTACTGGGATATAATTTAATACCATAAAATCCTTCATGTGCTGCTGCCTTGATTTTTTGGATGGCATCTGGTTCACTTGGATTTATGTTTCTGTATCCTAGGAAGCGTCCTGGAAACCTATTCTTCGTCTCTAGGAACTCATCATAAGCTTCGTTTCCCACCATTACTCCCATTGCTTGAATTCCATACTTGTCTAGTTCATCCACCCATTTCTGAGCTGTATCCCATTCCTCGTCAGGGAGCTCTATACTATCCATGTCTGTTCGGCTGCTGGTTCTTTTCGTGAAACTTTCCATTGTCCGACCTCTGCTGAGCCATGATCTTAGAGTGTTTGCAGTGAAGTAATGGCTATGGGCGTCTATCACCGGAATGCCTACTTTGGAGTTCATACCCCGAGGATATACATTCCTTGATAAAAACTATAACCCTCACAATGGCTCAAGGATAAGGATATATGAGGAACAAACTAGTTTATCTGATTGTAAATGTCTGAATTAAGTCTTAGTTTATCTACAAAGAAAGCAGGAGGGGAACCTTCTTCCGATATTTTTGTAGTCAAAGGTACCAGTGGTGCTGATGAAGGATTTGAACGTTTGAATGAATTAATGTACAAGAAAGGGATCATCTTCTACAACTCAGATAAAGAGGGTTATCTCAAGAGACCTGGTGGAATGATCTCATCTAATGATATGGTTTTGATTAAGGTTAACAGTCAATGGGATGAAAGGGGAGGAACAAACACAGATCTTGTAAAAAACATCATAGAGGCAATAATCCATCACCCTGATGGTTTTAATGGAGAAATCGTTGTCGCTGATAATGGGCAGGACCAGTATGGGGCATCTGGAAATGGTGGCTGTCTTGACTGGGAGAATAATAATGCCTTTAATAAATCACAGTCAATCCAGGACGTTGTTGATGAGTTTAGTAATGATAGCTATGTAAGTACCTATCTCTGGGATAAGATAACGAACAACGTCGTAGAAGAGTTTGCAGAAGGAGACAATGATGATGGATATGTTGTAAATAGGAATGTAATCCCAGATACTAGCACAATTGTTACCTACCCCAAATTTACGACCAAATATGGAACCAGACTGAGCTTTAAGTATGGTTCATATCTTCCTGAGAAAAACGATTACGATCTTGACAAGCTTAAGGTGATAAATGTACCCGTCCTAAAATCCCATAGGATTTTCGGAGTAACCGGAGCAGTCAAGAACTATATGGGAGTTCCAAGCGATAAGATAACCCGAAGCCTAGGATACAGGGCTCACAACTCCGTAGACAAAGGCGGTATGGGGACGCTAATGGTCCAGACGAGGGTTCCCACATTGAATATCCTTGACGCTATCTACGTTAATGCAAGACCGGGCGAGGGTCCAAGAACCAGTTATGAAGATGCAACAAAACAAGAGGTAATTGCTGCAAGCAGAGACCCGGTAGCTCTAGACTATTGGGGGAGTAAAAACATCCTTTGTAAACTCTGCGAGAAACTGACGGGTAAAATTCATAATAATCTTGACCCTGATAATTCTGAAAAAGGAAGCTTCGGATCATGGCTAAGACTAAGCATGAATGAGTTAAACTCCTCTATTTATAAGTTCACCTGTGCGGCTGATAGAATAAACGTATACTTCGCTTAAGCATGTGACGTTAAATAGCGATTAATACTGATTTATTAGATCCGCTTCACATTTTTCATTATGTTAATAGCAACTAAAACCGCAGTGCATAAATTACCTTCTGACGCATCTTTGTCTGAACTTCATATTATAAAAAAGAACATTGAATTTAGAAGGGTTGCTGAAGGTATAAACTTAGACATCATAGCTCTGGGCAACGGAGACTTGGTAATTTTTGATAGAGATGAGCAGAGAACTTTATCAACAGGTGTTGAGGATAGAGTTTTTTCGTACGTAATTACATACAGTATTTTTATGTATGTAATTACGTACATTATTTATGGGCAGGGAAAGTTTAGCAGACAGGTTTTTCGAGAAATACAGAGAGGAGGAAAAAGGCAGTCAAACTTGGTTGATATTATATGATTTTAAGGAAGTTAAACCTAGTACAAGGTTCTGGGAAAATTTGAAACGACTTCAAGAGAAGTCAGTGGAGAGTACATTAGTCCAATACAGTGTACTCATGACTAGGGATGAGAGAGTGGCTAAGGCAGCTGCTGACCTTGTCATGTATTATGGTGGTGATGTTGTTAAGTTTAGGGGAGAACTGGTACTATAGAAAAATTCTGTACGTAATTACGTACGAAATATTTGGGTTTTCCGGTTACTTCTCTATCTTCTCTGGATTTTTTATTCATATATAAACAAAGATCACCTGTATCAACGTCGCAAAGATTATGCTGTACCAGACATAATCCGGGTTCATAGAGTACAAGACTACTCCGAGTATACTCGATAACATCACTGGAATGGTAAACAAATACCCCACCCCAGGTCCACCAGTCCCCCCTCCTGCAGCCCCCATAAGCACTGTTCCTCTGTATATGGCTGCTATTATACGTCCTCTCATGTTACGTGTTACATAGTCTGCCATTAATGCAGAACTTGAGGATATGAACAATGCGCCCGATAGACCTATGGCTACTCTTATTAGTAGCATGTGGGTGAAGTTGCTGGCGAATATTGTTGCTGGGTAAGCTATTAAACACAGAATTACGGAGGCAAGTAGAGATCTTGATCGGCTGTAAACATCTGAGATTATTCCCGCTGGTATCATAAAGACTGTTTTAATAATAGATTCAATTAGTAAAATTAGGCCCCAGTTGAGATTGGATATATCCACTACCTCAGTTGCATAAACGACCCAGAAGGGACTAGATATCCCCTTCATAATGAAACCTAACCCTGTTACCAGACCAAGAGCCTTAAATGTGGCAGGCATATTTGAGACTAGTTCGGGTACTCCCGAGTAAGCCTTCTTTAGTATCTGAATGATTTTGACTTTTTCTCCCGTCTTCTTTGGCTCCTCATTCTCTTGGAGGTACTTGATCACGAGGGTGCCGTTGATGAACTGGACGGAGGCTAGTAGTCCATATATTATCCTCATACCCGTCTTGACACCAAGTATTTCTAGAATGTATCCTGCTACGTATGGACTGGCTATGGCGAATATGTTGGACAGGGTGCTCATGGTGGCGATTCCGATGCCTCTGTTAATGGGGTTCAGGCTATCAGATAGGATCGCGGATGTGGGGAAACTGGAAGACCATCAAGCCTTGAAGGAGCGCAACTATTGCTATTCATTCCCAGCTTTTTACCAAAACGTAAATGAGCATAGTCACTCCTGATAAGTACCCGGCTAGGGCGATCATTTTTATCCGTCCCCGGGTATCAGTGGTATAACCTGATATGGGGAACATAATGAGCCCTGCAAGAGGTCTTAGGCTATTTATTATTCCTATCTGGGACTCATTTCCTCCTACAGCTATCACAAAGAGGCTGGAGTAGCTCAGGACCATACGGCGGAAAAACATTCCCAGTACTTGACGGAGGGTTAGAACAGTGATATTCCTGTTCATAAAGTCAAGTCTGTTTCTGAGGGACTCCAGCATGCCTTACAACTATATATTACCCTTTTTAACTGTCAGATCAAATAAATGGAAGCTACTAAGTAATTTTATGTTTAATGGTGCGACCGCCGGGATTTGAACCCGGGTCGTTGGCTTGGAAGGC
>CAZLHX010000039.1:0-23026 GCA_964559475.1 uncultured Candidatus Bathyarchaeia archaeon
ACCAAAATGGTGACATAATCCGAAAAAACACCCCAATAAACACCACTTGCGAATGTACTGAAATTAATAGAATATTGAATCTAATCCACGCTTGCTAAGCCAAGCAGTACCTCAGGGTTAGTCTTTACCATCTTTGTTATATCTTTAGAGCAAATTCCTAGATCAAGTAGGCAGGCTATGAATTCGCGAAATCCCTCTACGGGAGCTGGCAATGTATAAACTCCGAAATCTGTGCATATGATACAATTACTTGCGCCAAGTTCCGAGATCTGATCTGCTACTTTCTTAACACCCCCTGAGATCTCTCCGCTCATTCCCTCATCGATTGACGCATACTCTCTCTCGACGTAGTAATGAGTCTTGGGTATAGTGGTTGTGTGAGTATAAGCAGCCAAGGTGTACTCTATGAAGGCATCCTTCTCGATCATGTACTGTAACTCGTCTAATGATGATTCTTTGATTACCGCGCTAGAGACGATCACATTCTCAATCCCGTATTCTTTTGATAGGTCAACAAGTCTGATGGCCTCCGGGACTGATACATGTCCTGTTATCATGTAAACCTGAGGATTAGAGGCGATAAGGCGGAGAATCTCATCAAGGTCCTCTCCAGGGGCTTCGTTCAAAGGAATCTGGATACACATATCGAGTTCCTTCTGGAACTCTGGATAGATCTCACTTAAAGGCTTAAACTCTCCGTCCACTATCCTCCCCTCCCTTGATGCTTGGTAATAGGTGCTGTGAGCCCCAAAACTCACATACTTTGCTCCATCGCCATAAGATAGTGCAGTCTTGACGCTTCGTGGATTCATCCCACCATAAACCGTGTTCAGTATCAGTCCACCATACGTCTTGAAGTCTGTTACAACTCTATTAACCAGCCAAGAGGTACCATTGCTCATCTCAAAGACGTCCATATATACTATAGACTGCATTCCCGCATTTCTTGCCTGGGTTGCGGCTTGGAAGGGATCTACTCTCCTTGGGCTGCTGAATATATGAGGACCAGCGTGAACATGAATATCAATAGCTCCTTTCAGTAGCTCCTCCGTAAGTTCCATGGATCTGCCTTCTGGCAAATATTTATCCATCAATGTATTACTTGAAGACGCTAAATCACATAATATTGTTTCTGTCAAAACCATTTTTTATAAAGCAATGAGATACTTTGATTAGGGTGCATCCCCCAAGCTTTTATTGTCCCCCTCGGAATAAAGAGAAAGGCGATAAACTAAATTCAACGCCGCGGAAGATGATGTGAAAAACATGGAAAAAGATTATCAAAAAATGCTAGAAAGAGCGTACGAAGAGTTACCAGAACAAATGGATACAATCGACAGGTTCCAAGTCCCCAGAGCAGACGTGAGACAGCAAGGAAGACGTACCTACATTATGAACTTCAAAGAAGTAGCAGACGAGTTAAGAAGGGACCCAGATCACCTGATGAAATTTTTACTCGGAGAAACCGCGACGAGAGGTAACTATGACGGAACCAGAGCCATATTCCAAGGCAAGTTCACACCAGACAGCATACGTAACCTCATAGAGATATACACAAACAAGTATGTAATCTGTCCAGTGTGTAATAGACCGGATACTCACCTGGTAAAGGAACGAAGGCTGACCTTCCTACAGTGCGACGCCTGTGGTGCCCGAAGCAGTATAGGAAAGGGCTAGTTTGGGAAAGGTGTACGTCCGATCAATTCGCCAGGGACGAGAGACAGTTGTTGCTGTTTGCGATGAGGAAATACTAGGTAAGACTTTAGAGGGCGGAAGGGTACCTTTCACCGTCCATGAAGGTTTCTATAAGGGCGTCTTAGGAGAAGTTGATGAAGCCCTCGATGCCATAAAGCAGGCAACTATCTGTAACCTGGTAGGCAAGACGATCGTCGAGGCGGCCATTGATAGTAAGATGGTTCATAAGCGGGCAGTAATATACTTTGGAGAAGTCCCTCATGCACAGATAGTAAAATTATAAGGATCAATTTCTTATCACATGGGGCATATTTCTTCTCAGTGAGTATTTTGGACTATAAGGTTAAGGATATCGAGTTAGCTGATGAAGGAGACCTATTAATAGAGTGGTCCAGCGACCACATGCCTGTTTTAGCTTTAATCTGTGAAAGATTCCAGAGGGAAAAGCCACTTGAAAATGTAACAATAGGGGCAGTACTTCACTGCACAAAAGAAACAGCAGTACTCATAAGGACGCTGGAAGCTGGTGGAGCAAAAGTTGCCTTAGCTGGTTCAAATCCTTTGAGCACACAGGATCCAGTAGTAGCAGCTCTGGCAGAAGAGGGGACAAAAGTCTATGCTTGGAGGGATCAGACAACCGATGAATACTACTGGTGCATCGATCAGGTGATTCAACATAAGCCTCAGTTGACTATGGATGACGGGTGTGATTTAGTGAGCAGGATTCACAGCCAAAACCCGGAGCTGTTAAGTAATATTAAGGGTGGGAGTGAGGAGACTACTACTGGTGTTATAAGACTTAGGGCAATGCATGAAGATGGTGCTTTAAGGTATCCCATGGTTGCTGTTAATGATACACCCACTAAACGCATGTTTGATAACCGGTATGGAACGGGTCAAAGCACTATAGATGGTATTCTTAGAGCCTCCAGTATCTTGTTCGCAGGTAAAAACTTCGTAATGTGTGGATATGGGTGGTGTGGCAGAGGTATTGCTAAGAGAGCAAGGGGAATGGGTGCAAACGTTATAGTAACCGAGATAGATCCAATAAAGGCTCTGGAGGCCGCCATGGATGGATACCGTGTAATGCCCTTAATAGAGGCAGCACCTTTAGGTGATATCTTCGTTACGAGCACAGGTAATATCAATGTAATAGACTCCCATCACATCGAAGAGATTAAAGATGGGGCATTATTAGCCAATAGTGGCCACTTTAATGTTGAGATTAACCTAGAAGCCCTCGAGGAACTATCATTAAGTAAGAAGAGGATGCGTCCCGATCTTGATCAATATACCATGAAGGATGGTAAAAAACTGTACCTTATGGGAGAGGGACGACTGGTAAATCTTGCTGCGGCTGAAGGACATCCCAGCAGTGTTATGGATATGAGTTTTTCGGACCAGGCCCTTGTAGCTGAGTGGCTCTGGAGTAATCCTAAACTAGATGTAGGGGTTTATGATGTACCTTTGAAGATTGATAGTAATATTGCTGATCTTAAGCTTAAGACCATGGGCGTTACCATTGATGAGTTAACTGATAAACAGAAAAAATATCTCATGAGCTGGGAAGAGGGAACCATCTAATCTTTAACAAGCACTAACCCTTCCTCCGTATCTCTCAGAATCCCCCTCTCCAGTAGATACTGGATACTATTTTCAGTCTCCAGTGGAGTAAATCCCCGACGCCCCATTTCTTTGATCAGCCATCCATGTTGATACAGGAAACCTGGTATACGAATCGTCCTGACGATCTGTCTGCTACAAGCTTTTACCCGGTTTTCATTATTCATCAAGGGGCCTCTAATAGTCTCTATCTTATTGCTCAGGGGAGAAGCAGGAATACGCAGGGTTCTTCTTACGTGATTGTGAAAATCCTTTGTGATTTTCCCCCCATGGAAGGTAAGGACGCGTTTAGGATTACATTTTCTTATAAATCCAAGTAATCCCCGATAGTCTGCATGATCACTTAGAGGAAACGCCATACGCTTATTTCTCAAGATTGAGGCCCACCCACTAGCCAGAGCCACATCCAAGTTACTATGGGGAATTTTTGACCCTTTGGGCATTACCAGAACACATTTACCAGAGTCAAAGACCTCCTTACCTTCATCACTTTCCAGGTCGATGCTATCCAAATTGTATCCAGAATCTCGATAAACATCTGTAATCCGTGAAGCGCTCTTAACTGTAATTACAGGAAGATTTGTGAACTGATTAAAAATACTGATTATCTCTTGGGCGTTTCCAATGCTATCTGTTTTAAAGGCTGGAATCCGTCCACTTAGTACTGTATTTATAGCCCAATTATATATCTCAACAGCTATTTCGTCTCGTTTAGGAAATTTGAAGATTGGTGATCCAAAAGTTGTCTCCACCACAAGGATATCACATTTCTTCGTCGCTGCTGCCTCCATTGTGAAAGTATTCTCAGTTCCCAGATCCCCGGTATAAAGCACAGTCCCCCCCGGTGTGTTGACCTCAAATTGAACGCTACCTAGTACATGACCGCTATTGTGAACTTTGATCTCAAAGTCACCAATTTTTTGTGTATCTCCAACTTTAACGGCTTTGAGTCCGTTGAGTCTACTCCACCCCATTGCGTTTAGTAAATCATACGTCTCTTTTGTAGCGTGTTTTTCCCGTTCAGGGTGCTTGAAGGCGGCTGCATGATCCGCGTGAGCGTGTGTCACAAATGTAGGATAACTATGGGAGTTTCGTGTAGGATCGAGGATAACTCCTTGATCCCCATACTCTACAATTATTCCTCCCCGTCGTCGTACTTTTAGCTCCAATATATTGCCTCTTCATGGAAACGTCTATTCTATTAATGCCTGAAATATAATCCTGGGATTTATTAATCCGATGGTTACCGGGTTTGAAGATTAAGTATGGCTTGAGCCAGATCACCTTCAGTGGCTTCCAGAGCTGCTCTTGCTTTCTCCATAGAAACATTTGCTTGCTGTGCAACTAGTAGTATATCCTCTTCCGGTATCTCTACTTTCTGTTCTTCGGTCTCCAGTTTTCTCTCAGTTTCTTTTCCTCCGGCAACCTGGTACATTTTAGTCCCTTGAACGTCAATATTCGTGACTTGTGGTCCTTCGATGATGATTTCACGATTTCGACCTTGGAGAATGACGCGATTGATATCGCTCATCTCATTCATGTTCATGCCCATCTGTTTCATCATACGTCGAGCACGCCGGCTGTTGATTCGCGTCAAATATTCACCAATGCATTAAAGTGGGGGGTTCCTTTTGATGCTTTTGGATTTAAAGGAAAAAGAGCGGTGTAATAAGTTTTCAACTATATATTTCACCGATAATATCGAAGAATAGGTAATAATCTTGGCAGAAGTGACTACAAGTAAAGACAAGGGATATGGCGGTATCTTCTCCGAGAGGAAGGAGAGTCATCACTCAAAAATGGCCAGAGATTTTAGAAGACGGTTTATAGTCAGCTCGGTAATCACGATCCCCCTTCTGGCTATGTCTTCGACAATACAGGACTGGTTAGGATTTACGATTCCCCGTTTCTCGGGATACGATTTAATCTTGGCTCTTTTAGCTACGATTATCGCAGTATACGGGGGTTATCCTTTCTATGTCGGAGCGAAAAAGGATATACAGAGAGGGCTCCTAGGGATGATGGTATTAGTTAGTTTTGCAGTTATAACTGGATACTTATTCAGCCTCGCTTCCACCTTCCTATTCTCAGGAGTAGCTGACTTTTACTGGGAGATCAGCACCCTGATCGACGTATTGCTTTTCGGTCACTGGATGGATATGAGAATGACTCAGAGAGCCACCGGCGCTGTCGAAGAACTTGTTAAACTTATCCCACCACAAGCAAATAAAAAAGTTAACGGCGAGTTTAAGGAGGTCCCAACAAGTGAGGTAGGAGTTGGAGACGTACTACTTGTGCGTCCTGGTGAGAAGGTCCCGATAGATGGTATCGTAGTTGAAGGAATTAGCGCTGTAGATGAGTCAATGATTACGGGTGAATCTAGGCCCGTAACCAAAAATGTAGGTGCTGAGGTCATCGGTGGGACAATAAACGGTAATAGCAGCATGCAGATCCGTGTGGAGAAAACCGGTGAAGAGACGGCTCTTGCTCAGATTATTAACTTGATAGAGAGGGTGCAGGGCTCTAAACCAGAGACCCAAAAATTAGCCGATCGTGCAGCCCATTACTTAACCATAATCGCCATAACTGTTGCTAGTATCACCTTTATCTACTGGAATTTTATCGCTGAAGTAGAGATGGTCTTTGCTTTAACGCTTGCTGTTACTGTAACTGTAATTGCTTGCCCCCATGCCCTTGGACTTGCTATCCCTACAGTCACCGCCATAAGCAGCACTCTGGCAGCGAATAGTGGTATGCTTGTAAGGAACGCGGAGGCCCTAGAAATTGGTGAAAAAGTTGATACAATAGTCTTCGATAAGACGGGAACCTTAACTGAGGGGAAGTTCAGAATAACAGAGATACTCCCTACAGAGGGTATAACCGAGGAAGAATTAATCCGGCTGGCAGCATCCGTTGAAAGTCAGTCAGAACACCCCATTGGCCTAGCGCTCAGTATAGAAGCTAAGGAGAGAGATATTGAAATTGATACTCCTGAGGCTTTTGAGGCAATCGAAGGACAGGGAGTATCAGCGAAAATTAATGGTAAGATGTATTTAGCAGGGACCTCACATTTTTTGGAGGGTAAAGGCTTATCGATCAGCGAAGCACTGAAGAATAGGGGAGATCAACTCTCAGAAAAAGGAGAAACCCTGAGTTATTTGGCAAAGGAAAACGAAATATTTGGGCTTGTTGGTTTTGCCGATCAATTGAAAGATTCATCGATCAAAGCGATACAAGAACTGCATATGATGGGTATGGAAGTCATAATGATCACTGGGGATAATCAAATTACTGCCAAGTCGATAGCGAAACAGGCAGGAGTAGATGATTACTATGCAGAGGTACTGCCCGAGGATAAGGCAATTAAAGTTAGAGAGTTGCAGGAAAAAGGTAGAAAGGTCGCAATGGTCGGTGATGGAATTAACGATGCCCCAGCTTTAATCCAAGCCGATGTGGGAGTAGCTATCGGTGCAGGGACAGATGTAGCCATCGAGTCCGCCGATATAGTCTTGGTAAAGAATGATCCATTGGATGTTTCTAAGCTGATAAGGCTTAGTAAGGCTACCATGCAGAAAATGAAGGAAAACCTAGTATGGGCCACTGGATATAATGCCTTTGCGTTACCAATAGCAGCAGGTATACTGAGACCATGGGGTTTAATCCTGCGTCCCCAGTGGGGTGCCCTGATAATGACTGCCAGTAGCATAATAGTGGTTCTTAATGCTCTAAGGTTACGTGGTTTGAATCTAAGTGAATAACTTGTATGACGAAACTTGGTTTACATTAAAAAATTAAAAAATATTTATTGTGAAGCTTTTGTTGCTTTCACAGTGTTTCTTAGGAGCATGGATATAAGCATGGGTCCAGTGCCTCCAGGCACAGGGGTAATAGCCTCAGCTTTACCCATAACGTCATCAGTATCTACATCTCCAAAGACCTTTTTTCCCTCGTAGGTGTTCCCGTTATCAATAACTATTACACCATCCTTCAACATGTCTGATTTTATGACTTGTTTCTCAAATATCTCTGTACTAATTACATCAGCCTCTTTAATCAGTTCTTTATAGGCAGGATCTGATTCTTTGCAGAAAGTTACTTGAACATCCAGATTACCTAGGTAGGATACTAGTGGCTTGCTAAGGAAGTTGCTTGAGCCTACCACCACCCAGTGTTTTCCCTCTGGGTCAAGGTCATAACGCTTTAAAAGTTCCATTATAGCCTCAACACCAGCCGGTAGATAGGTTTCTTCTCCCATCACGATCTTGCCTAAAGTATTGGGGCTTAAGCCATCTACGTCTTTCTCTGGAAGTATCGCGTTTACAGTCTCCAACTCATCTAAACCCTCTGCCAAGGGTAGCTGAACCATTATACCATGGATCTTTGGATTATCATTCAGATCATGGATTAAGTTTACGAGTTCTTCCTGTGAGGGGGCCTTCATGTGATGGAACTCTGCATAGATCCCTACTTCCTCTGCTTTTCTTTTCTTCAGTTTAACGTAACGTTCACTATACTTATCGTCACCTGTTAGAACCAGTGCAAGACCCGGGGTAACTCCTTTTAGTTCTTCTATCATGGAGGTTACTTTTTCCATAACTTTGGCTGATGTCTCTCTGCCATTCAAGATTATTGTCATTTTAGCTGAGCCCCTTTATTACTCCGTCTTCATCAATATCCATATCGTTCGCAGCTGGAACAGAAGGATGAGCGGGCATGGTATTAATATCACCACAATATGCTACTATGAACCCAACGCCTGTACTTGGTTTTAAGTCAGTAATGGGCAAAATGTATCCTTCTGGAGGTAATCCTCCTCTGTACCACTGATTATCTGTGAGGCTAAGAGGTGTTTTTGCCATACATATAGGTAACTTATCAAAGCCTAGTTTCTCTATTCTTCGAAGACTGCTTCTGGCATCGCTGGATAGCTCTATATCGCTTACTTTATACATCTCCTTGGCGATGGTTCTTATCTTATCTTCGACTGACCTGTCTAAATCGTACAGGTTTTTGAAGTCGCTTTCCTTCTCGCATCCCTCAATAACGAGCTTTGCCAGTTCTACCCCCCCTTCTCCCCCTTTTAAGACGGCATCGGTGAAAGCTGCAGGTACTCCATATTCCTCTGCCCAGTCCATTACTTTCTTTATCTCTTCATCGGTATCACTGGCGAAATGGTTCATACAGACTACGACTGGTAATCCATACTTTCTGGCGTTTTCTACTTCGTTCTTGAGCATTGGTAGTCCAGCCTCAACAGCTTTTGGGTCCACCTCATCTAGTTGGCTGTACTTCTTTCCACCATGTCTCTTTAAAGCCTTTATCGTGGCAACGATTACAACCAAGTCTGGCTTGAGGTTACCTGCACGTGCTGCAATATTCATGAATTTTTCCATACCAAGATTGGCTCCGAAACCTGGTTCAACTATAACATATGGTGCGAGTTTTAACGCCGTTTTTATAGCTGCAATACTTGGGCATCCGTGTGCGATATTAGCGAAGGGTCCGCCATGAATTATCGCTGGAGTGTTTTCAATGGTTTGGACGAGGTTTGGTTTTACAGCGTCTTTCATTAATATTGCCATGGCTCCTATGCCGCCGATCTCTTTTGCTTTAACTGCCTCATTGTCTTCATTGTAGGCTACTGTGATCTCACCTATTCGTTCTTTCAGCTCCATTAAGTCACCACTAATGGCGTGAATGGCTGCTATCTCTGAGGCCGTGGTTACCTCGAATCCTGTTTCATAGGGGACGCCACCATACTTGTCTCCGAGCCCTACTACGATGTTTCTTAGATGTCTTGATTCAATATCAAGCACCCTTTTCCACATAACCTGCTTTAAATCAATCCTCAGGTCATTTCCACGGTAAACATGATTTTCCATTAGACTAGTCAGAAGATCATGGGCACAGGTAATTGCGTGAAGGTCACCTGTAAAGTGGATATTTATATCTTCCATGGGTAGAACTTGGGAGTATCCACCACCACAAGCCCCTCCCTTTATACCGAAGACAGGTGCAAGGCTGGGCTGTCTCAGGACTACTATGTTTTTCTTATCTAATATACCAAGTCCAAGAGCAAGGCCTATACTCATGGTAGTCTTTCCTTCGCCTGACCGCGTGGGCGTTATGGCGCTTACTATGATAAGTTTACCATCAGGCTGATCTATTCTATCTTTCAAAACTTGAGGTTTGATCTTTGCCTTATATTTTCCATATAATTCTATGTCGTCCTCATTGAGTCCAAGGGACTCTGCGATTTCGGTTATTGGTTTGAGCTTAGCGCTCTGCGCAATCTCAATATCTGGAGGTATTGCCATTTCGAATCATGAATAATATAAGCTTGTGATTTAATAACCTATCATCGAATATCTAATAAATGTTTTCAAACCAATTATTTGAGAAGAAATAAATCAATTTTATAAAAGCATCCAGATATTATACATTGAAGGATATGGTAACTGTTACCTTTGTAAAGTTAGGATTTATAGGCACAACAATTCTAGTGGAAGCGTTACTCGATGAGAGAAGTAGTCGTGAAGACTTGAAAACTCGGGTCATTAGCAGCGGAGTCCGCATGGATGATGAAGAAGCAGAATTCATAGGAAATTTGGCGAAAACAGTAGAATCTGATCTCTACGTTGTAATCTCTCCCAACGCTGCCTTAAGCGGCCCTAAAAAAGCACGCAACATTCTCAAGGAGACGGGAAAACCAATACTAATAATCAGTGATGGGCCGAGTAGAAAAGCACTTCAAAAACTAGATGACGAGGAGAACATGGGCTACATTGTAATCTATGGAGATCCCATGATCAGCGCGAAGACTGCTTTCCTTGACCCAGTGGAAATGGCAATATTCAACTCAGATGTACTAAGAGTACTAGCAGTGACGGGGGCATTTAGATTAATTCACACCTCAATCGATAATGCAATTGAACAGATAAAAAACGGTGAAAAACCCGAACTACCAAAACTAGTAATAGATAAAAAGATGGCATTGGAATCTAGCGATATAATAAACCCCTATGCTTACGGTAAAGCAATGGCTGCATATGAGATATCAAAAACCGTGGCAAGCTTGAGTACCGAAGCCGTCTTCAAAATAAGCGACCGTGATGAAGCTATTCCTGTTTTAACTGCTGCACACGAGATGATCAGACAGGCGGCGCTTCTGGCAGATGAAGCAAGAGAGGTAGAGAAATCAAACGATACTTCAGTGAGGGTAGTACACTTCAAGAGTGGGACCCTAAAAAGAAAAACAGGGCTATACGATAAATTCGAATAATTATCTGTGTCTTTTTCTTCCCCTTCTTATTTTTACAGCTGCACCAGTCTTAAAGGCTAGCATCTCTTCTGGAGTAAGAATCGCTTTACCAACAGCAATCGTATTATCCTCCCCATCGACTACTATGATTTCTTGACCCGGTCTAATATCAGGGTGCACTTCTACCACATGTTTAGCAAATAAGTTCTTTCCCTGTTCAACAAACTCTATTACATCATCCAATAACCTAACTTTATACTTTAAATCAGGCAACCCTTTGACCAGTCTCTCTGCCCCAGCAATGGTTAATGTAAACAATCCATCGTTAGGTCTAAAATTCGCTACGAGATCTTCACCCAAAAAGATATGCCTGATCCTACCCGTGTTTTTACTGTATTCTATTCTAACTGAGTCTGGAAAGAGAACCACGCCAGCTCGATACCCAAACTGGTAATCAGCAATGGCCTTTATCTTCTCTAGGTCTTCATTCATCGTTAAATGGGTATTATTAGGGTTTATAAGACAATACACCCCCATCAGATATGGAGGATCAATTATGCGCTGTGAAGTTTGTGGGCGTGAAATACGTGGGCAGCCTTATTATAGAATAATCGAGGGTGCAAAGATGACGGTATGCGGTCAATGTGCTCAGTTTGGTAGCAAGGAATGGGATCCAAATAAGCCTAAGGGGAGAAGTATCCGTAGGCGTCCCACTAGGACTGCTCGAACAAGTCGTCCGCGTAGCGAAGTTGAAGCAGCAGAGCAGATGGAACTTGTCGATGACTATGGTGAATTAATCCGAAAAACCCGTCAGAAAAAAGGATTAACGATTGAAGACTTTGCGAAAAAGCTGAATGAGAAAGAGTCCGTGCTCAAGAAGCTGGAGAAGGAAGAGTTTAACCCGCCTATGAATTTAATTGAGAAAGTCTCGAGAGAACTCAACATAAAGCTTCTTGAACCTTCTTCAGGTGGAACAGTTATGGGGGCGGTTCTAACAAGACCTATGGGACCACGTACCCTAGGGGATCTCATCCAGTTAAAGACAGAAGAAGAGGATGAAGAGGGTTAACCCATCACAGAACTAATTATCATTACTGGTTCTCCTGGAACCGGAAAAACAACCGTCTCTAATATTCTTTCAAATGAATTAGGCTTTAAACATATAGAGCTATCTAGATTTGCGAAAGAGAAAGGACTAATCATCAGAGATGATAATCGGAGAAACACAAGCATCGTCGATCTAAATGGTTTGTTCAAGACGCTTGATGATGTAATAAATAATCATAAAGGAACCGTGATCATTGATGGTCATTATGCTCATGACTATAAACCGAAGATAGATGAGGTCATTGTATTTGTGCTTCGTAGAGCACCATGGGTACTTTATGATGAGTTGGAACAAAGAGGATATGATGAGAAGAAGGTATGGGCGAACATAGAATCCGAGATGATGGGTATCTGTTCTAATGAAGCAAGAGAGAATCATGATATGGTATGCGAGATCGATATAACTGGATTACCATTAAAAGAAATTACCAAAAGTATACGACGGATAATTGAAGAAAAAGATTCATGTCCCACCGAACAAATTGATTGGTTAACACATAGTAGAACGATAGACCTGATGAAGGAAAGAAGATAATGTATCTGATCGCTTATTGTCCAAGCTGTGGTAAACTTATGATGGCAAATACTTCCAATAGAACCCGTACTTGTCCCCACTGTGGAGCAAAATCTAAGCTATTCAGTCTGAGAGTCGTCGCTCGAGTCGAAGACGGTCAGCATGCTACCGAAGTTATCCAGAAACTAAAGGAAAACAAAGCAAACCCCGACTGGGAACCACAGTTCAAGATATTTAAAGTTAAAAAGAATAGTTGACCTAGGTACAAACAATCTGACATAAAAGCGAGATTACCTTTGTACCCATTTTATGGATGAAATTTTGTTTTTCATTTTTATATTAGGGCGACTATATCTCTAGGTAAGAGGTATGAAAATTGGCCGCTGCATCAGGAAGAAAATTTTTTGAAGAGCTTGGACATCTTGTCTCAAAAACAGTCATCGTTGAAGATACAAAGGAAACTCAATACGAAGGCACATTACTCGGCTATGATCCTCAAAATTTGAGCATAGCTCTCGGGGATGTTAAAGGAAAGCAGGGGGTTCTCCATCACCGCGTTTTCTTAACAGGTAGTTCAGTTTACAGGATCATGGCCACAGAGAGTCCCTTTAACCTGGATGGATTGAAAGAGAGACTTGAACGAGTCTTCCCCAATATGGTACAGAGTTTCCCAGAAGCAGGTGTTTTGGTGGTTATGAACAAGATCAGAGTTGATGAGACTGGCGTTATCGAGGGTACAGGACCTGCTGCCGACAGGGTGAGGGACGTCTATAATAGATTTATATCGGAGACAACCTAATTCAAATTTCTTTTTTCTCAAAAAATAGGTTAGTTATTTATAACGAGCTCTACGTTTGTAGCTCTTGGTCCCTTCCAGGATGGCTCAACTTCAAACTTTACCTCTTGACCTTCAAGAGGCTCAACCTCGTAATTTATCTCAGATATGTGACAGAAGATATCTTCTTCACCTTCTTCTGGATCGATGAATCCGAAGCCACGATATCTGAACCACCGAACAATGGTTCCCTTCAATTCGATCAAGTAATGTATTACATAATCACTAAAAAATCCTGTTTTTCTTTTAAAACCGATGATTTATTATTAGAAATATGATGTTTTTCTAGCTGAAAACATGGGAAATAGTTATTATTTGTGTAAAACCTCAAGAGGTGCTTATTTAACAGATTAAGTCCCTTTGGATTAAAGGAAGGCTTTCATCTGGATTAAAATGTAAAGATTGTTTGAAATCAGTATGGAAGAGCTTAAGAGGCTAAGGGGTTTGTATATCATATTAAGTACTATTAGTAAGATGAATCAATTAGGCGAATATTATGTATTGGTTAAATATTGACTACCCAACGAGTATATGTAAATTGCATCATGAATCATGTAGATACTGTACCCCGAAACCAACTGTAATGAAGAAAGTAAATGAGATGGGGCAAAACGGGGGATGGTTTAGTTTTAAGAGTCCTGAAGATGCAAAGAAGTATTTCAATGAGAATGAAGGGGAAAAAATCTGGCAACCATGTAAGGTTTGTAAACCTTTTCAAAAAGGCTAGGATTTATTTTTAATTAGCCGTATTAGATCCTGGTCCAGAATCTCTCCACAATACCAGCAATTTGCAATAAAACTAGGCATATAGTTTTTACATTTTGGGCACTTTTGTAAAAATTCATCATCTATGTGAGATAAATCAGCATTAAGAAAATCATCTAATAATTGATTACTCATCTTATTTACCATAAAATACGATCTCCTTGCCAAATACTTTTATCTGAGTCCAATTGTTGTTGTAGTTTTTGATCTTAAAAGATACATTATTCTTTATTGTACTGGACTCTCTAGCAATCATTTATTTTAATATATATAACACCATTATTAATTCTTAGGATTATTAAAAGATATAACTCATTAAAAATTTCCTATAAACATTATTTTCTTAATAAAATATTTTATTAATATTAAAGAATTTTTCATGAATAGATATATAAACCGCCTTTCATATTATATAGTACTTATTTTAAAAGAGGTGTATTTATTGGAAAAGACGGAATCAGAGCTTAAATCCGATTGGCAGACCCAAACAATTGAGCTAATGAAGGCATTACATGGATATGAAAACCCCCAGTATAATGAAGAACTAAGCGCCATCGACTATAGAACTATTGAAGACGATAAAGTAAAAGTAATGAGAGCCCTCATAGACGAAAATAAACAACCTGCACCTGCATACGTGGATACGATTAATCAAACTCTTGATGATTTAGAGGAGAATCCAGTAGATGAGGTATTACTACTGGCTAAAAGGATCACATCTTCAGCGAGAAGAATGGTTAAGGAAAATGAGAATCTTGATTACTTATCTCCAAAGATAGCGTCCCATTACCGAATAAGTGAATTGGTTTACGCTATTCAGAAAAAGACGATGGATCTCTGTAAAAAAGTATGCGGAAAGGTGCCCAAGAGTGCAGAGGATTGCAAAGGCAAAGTTGGTCTTGAATACGAGTGTGCTGTCAGAAGGGTTAGTGATGACGCCACTTTCCACGCAACAATGAAATGGGATACCGTTCTAATGGAAGATTTCGCGAAATTGTTAGAATTAGAAGAAGAACTCGAGAACCCGGAGGTGAACTAAACTGCCAACCCACGGTTCATTAACCAAAGCTGGTAAAGTTAGAGCCCAGACCCCAAAAATTGATTCAACAACTGAAAAAAAGAGTGTCGGGCCTCGAAGAAAAAATAGGAGACTTTACCTTAAAAGGATTAAACTAGGAACAGATAAGAGGTACAATAGGAGATATTAAGGTGAGTATTGGACCGACCAGAGGTAGGCCCAATAATGAAGATTCTCCAAGCATCTGTCCTGAATGCGGATGTAAAAAATTAATCACTGACCAAGTTGAAGGTGAGAAAATTTGCAGTCGATGCGGATTTGTAATCACCAATACCAAGATAAATATGGCTCCCGAATGGAGGGCCTTTACAGTAGAGGAGAAACGTAATAAAAGCAGAGTTGGGACCCCCTTTAGTTATGCTATATCAGATAAGGGACTTTCAACTACAATAGGAAACATATACTCAGAGCGGAGTACAAGGAAACTCTCTAGGGAAAGAAAGTTACAGCTTATACGTATATCTAAATGGCAGAGAAGGGCTGTAAAGTCCTCACACCAGAGAAACTTAACAAAGGCAATGACGATTCTTGCTCAGATCTGTGATAAACTACACATACCAAGAAACGTCAAAGAACAAGCCGCATTGATATATCGGAAAGCCCTCAAAAAAGAACTAGTAAGGGGCAGAAGTATAGAAACTATCGTGGCATCTTCTCTTTATGCAGCTTGCCGTATGACTAAAACTCAGAGAAATCTAAGAGAAGTAGCAGCAAAATGCACAGTTGAACCAAAGGAAGTCGCCAAAAACTATCGTTTGATCTACAGAGAGTTAAATCTAAGCGTACCACGACCAAGGGCACAGAATAAAGTGCCGAAAATCGCAGCAAAAGCCAAGATAGGACAGAAGATACAGCAACATGCAGTTGAAATACTCAGGAGTGCAGAGAACAAAAAGATCACAGCAGGTAAAGACCCCACCGGTTTAGCAGCAGCAGCCCTTTACATAGCCTGCAGAAAAAGTGAACAAAAATTCACCCAAAAACAAATTGCATCAGCAGCTGGTGTGACAGAGGTCACAATAAGAAACAGGTATAAGGGTATAAAGGAAAAGCTAAACATCCAGTTTTAATATTATTTTTAATATGGGTCAATCAAAACTTAGAATGCACCAGTCCATAGCAGGCTACATGTTTGAGGGACCTTATCCAGATCTGGAGAGAATAGGTTCTGTTCCAGGTTTGTGGGCCATAATTTCTACTGATACAAGGGAGTACTATCTGCTTGATGTCGGTTATTCGGTTGATGTGAGGAAGGCTTTTATTGAAAATCCTAGGGAGGAATGCTGGGAAAAATTCGATCAGGGTCAAATACTTTACGCGTTTTTTCATGAAGAGAATACAGAAGAGACTAAATATAATATGATTTTAAGGGATATTCGTAAAAATTATGAAAATATTCCCTGTGGGAATTAGACGTATTTTCTGTGTTTTGCACAGGAGACACAGTAATAGATCCTGTGGCTGGAAGAATGAATTCTAGCTCCAGCTTCTTTCAAGAGCCTCCTGGTATTACGGTCCAGAGGTAATGAACGTCTCGTCTTGGAGATTGCTTTGTCTCGTGGGACCATAGCACCACACATAGCACACTCGACGCTTCGTGTTCTTCCACTCTGACCTTTTTTTCTGGTAATACCTGAACTCAGTTTTTTCACCTCTTTATCTCATTTGTTTCTGGGCACGGCCTAAGACGAGTAAGTCTAGGGGTACTCCATTTACCTTGCTGACTTTGTATCTGACGCCGGGTATATCGCCCATTGATCTGGAACGAGGACCATGGATTCCTTCAATCATAACTTCGTCGTGCTCATCGATGTAGTTCAGTGCGCCGTCGCCCGGGAGGAAGGCTGTTACGAGTTTACCGTTTTTTATCAGCTGGCACCTTACACATTTCCTTATCGCGCTGTTAGGCTGCTTAGACTCGACTCCTACTTTCTGTAGAACTATTCCCCGTCCCATTGGTGCGCCTTCCAATGGGTCATATTTTTCCTGCCTTCTCTTTAATCGTAGCACGTAGTCTTTGCTTTTCTTCCGCATTTTCTTACGTTGTTGCCTTAACTTCCTTGCTGTAAATAATCCATTTGGCATTTTCTTTCACCTAATTCTTTTTCACTCTCATTCGAACGGGTAGGGGAAGCTTGTGTTGTGCTCTCCGAAGCGCTTCCTGAGCTATTGAAAGGTTCTTCTTGTTTACCTCAGCCATTATTATGGTATCTCTGTTATCAACTCTAGCTGCGACCGCTACTGGCTTTCCATAGGCTTTTTTCATTCCCTCTTGGAATCGGTCTGCTTGTGCTACGTTAACTCGCTTGTGTTCTCTAAGAACCTGGTGAGGATAAGGAACAATTTTGAGATGGAAATTACTACGATCAATTCTTCTCTCCATATGTCGAAGTGCAGCAACCCTTGCTGCTTCCAGTGCGTTATGACGGATCTGTCCTGCTTTAGTATTTACAAGCTCTACCGAGTGAGTGAAGTCTCCTTCAGGATTACCCATAGTAAATCTGACTATTTTTGACCCTGGGATACCTCCCATATACTCTGTACGAGTGTATGACATTTGATTGTTTTTATCTCTATATGCGCTTGGTTTCATTGAATTTCATCCATTTTTTAAATATCGGCAATAATTGCCGAGAATTCAAATACGTTATATCTATTAAACGCGCTCATTTTAAACATTATCCTTAAAAGAATTAAAAAATGAATGAAAATACCATTAAAATCCCAGAGAAAATGTATAACGATTCTCAGATTTTTTTTTAAAAGGGTTTTTAAGATGTGCCTCTTTTTAGGGTACAAACAAGTTTAACTGGGATGGAGAATAGTTTTCAATAACCAAACGTTGATTTGGCTTTACAGGGTCAAAACCAATGAATCTTTGTTCCATTTGAATGACAACGAGGTGAAATAATTGAAAGGAAAGGTTAAAACATGGCTCGATTCCCATGGCTATGGATTTATAAAACCAGAGAAGGGAGATGAAGAAATCTTCTGCCATACGACGGATGTTAGAAATGTTTATGACTTAGATCGTGGCGACAAGGTCGAATTTGAAGTAGAAAAGACCAGGAAAGGTAAACGCGCAATCAACGTCAAAATTATTCATTAATTTTATTGTTTATAAAATCAATCTTCGAATTTTTATAAAAAGTCTCTCATTTTTTTACTGAGATAACATAGTGACCGAAAAAATTGAGAAAGAGGAAATTGTAAGCTTATTGTCAAACATTGAAAAATGTTGAATATATCAAAAGTTGGCAATTTGCTCTTATTTATAAGATATACTCCTTGGCTGAAAATCAGAGATAAAATCTTCTGATCAAGATCAACTAATTATACTACCCATACAAATAATGCTCATGTCTTTTGAGCTTCGGGACCGAGATCTACTTGGTCGTATAGGAAAACTACGAACAAAATCCGGTGAAATCGAGACCCCTGCCTTTATGCCTGTAATTAATCCTGTACTTCAGACTCTGGAGCCGAGGCGGATGAAGGAAGAATTCGGCATCGAGATCGTGATAACCAATAGTTATATAATAAAAAATCATTTTGAGAACCTGCCCAACCTAACTGTGCATAAACTTCTTGACTTTGATGGAGTAGTCATGACTGATAGTGGAGCTTACCAGATCTTGGTTTACGGTGGAGTGAAGGTAGATCAACCTGAAATAATTGAGTTCCAGAAAAAAATCCGGTCAGACATTGCAGTCATCTTAGATATTCCGACAGGCTGGGATGAGTCCAGGAGCAGGGTAGAGTATACGGTAAATGAAACTCTGCAGAGAGCAAAACGAGCGCTTCCCCTAATTAAAGACACTCCGAATCTATGGGTGGGCCCAATCCAGGGAGGAAGACACCTCGATCTTGTTGCTGAGTCAGCTAAACAAATCGGTAAGATGCCTTACGATGTTCATGCCCTGGGGAGTCCCACTGAAGTTATGGAACGTTACATGTACCCCGTCCTGGTCGATATGACCATGACGGCTAAACTAAATATTCCCATCGAGCGTCCTCTACATCTTTTTGGTGCTGGGCATCCTATGGTCTTCGCAATAGCCGTAGCTATGGGCTGCGATTTATTCGATTCAGCAGCTTATGTGTTATACGCTAAGGATGATCGTTACCTAACAAATCAGGGTACACTTATTCTAGAGAATCTGCAGTACCTGCCCTGTAGCTGTCCGGTTTGTAGAAAATACTCGGCAAGGGAGATCAAAGAACTCCCAAGGGGGCGAAGACAGGAAGTTCTGGCAGACCACAACTTGCATGTTACGGCCACAGAGTTGGAGATAATTAAACAGGCTATAGTAGAAGGAAGATTATGGGATCTAGTTGAGACTAGATCCAAGGCTCATCCCCAGATGGCTGCGGCACTAAAAACTCTAACAAAATATAGCAAATACCTTGAGAAGGTCAGCTCAGGATTCAAGGGACATGGGGTATTCTATTATGATTATAATAGCCTTCTCAGACCTGAGACCGTTCGACACGTAATACAGTTAAAGGAAAATTACAGGCAGCCAGAGGGTAAAGATGTATTGATACTGGTTAAAGCCCCACCCAAGATGCCTTACAATCAACATAGAGAATTTCAGGTGATTAAAAACCAGGTTAAAGAAGTGACTGGGATAACCTTCTGTTTTTATGCAGCACCTTTTGGAATTATACCCGAGAACCTAGCAGAGACGTTCCCTCTCTCACAGTTCGAGATAGCAGAACCAATCGACAAAGAGACCATAGAATCCACTATCCAGAAGATTAAGGAATACCTTGAAACAACTAGTTGGAGAAGAGTGATCTTACTGAGGGAATATGATGAAATTGATTTTGAGGTAGAGGAGGCTCTTATGGAGATGGCTCTTCTTCCAGAGGTAATTCAGAGTAGGAACATATGGGGAAAGGGGACAGGAAAAGAACTCCAGACGATACTTTAACATGAATAAATAGGGCCAAGATACTATTTTTTTCAAGGGGAAGGGTAACATATATCAATAAGTGTGCGTGAAAGTACACAATCCCCCTAGAGGCTCAGTTGAGGCTGATTTTCAGGGAAAGGACTGAAAGAGACTCGTATACACGTCAAATTATATCGACGTCGAGCCTTTCGTTAGATTAGGTAATATTAGAAATGGTTAAAATAAAATTCATGGGCGGAACCCGCCAAGTAGGCGGTAGCGCCGTTATATTAAACTCAAATCAAGGTAATCTTCTACTAGAGTATGGTGTGAAGCCAGGAACGCCACCAGAGTTTCCTGCCCATATCAGGGCACGAGATGTTGATGGAATAGTAATCGGTCATGCCCACCTTGATCACAGCGGAGGGGTTCCCCTCTTCTACTTGAGTGGAAAGATGCCTTACTTCGCTACAAAAGGAACCAGTGAACTGATAAAGATACTCATCAAAGATATGATAAAGCTGAACAGCTACTATCTTCCTTTTGAGTATTTGGAATTAGAAAAAATGCAGAGGTACAGGAATGATCTCGACTACACTCAAGAGGTTAAAGTTAAAGATATCAACTTCAGGCTCCTCGACGCTGGGCACATACCCGGGAGTGCGATGGTCGATCTGGAAGTTAATGGAAAGAAGATTCTTTACACAAGTGACTTTAACACCATACCAACAAGGATATGCCATGGAGCGAAGTTACCCAGGAAAAAATATGATTCTGTGGTAATCGAGTCCACTTATGCTATGCATGAGCATCCTGATAGGAAAGAGCTGGAGGAAGAGTTCGTTCGGAAAATAAAACAAAAAGTCAACGATGGGGGAAAGGTCCTCATACCAGCCTTTGCAGTTGGCAGAAGCCAGGAAATGATCAGTATCTTGAAAGCCCACAAATTTAACGGGTATATTCTCCTGGACGGGATGGCTAGGGCAGTAAATCAGACCATGTTAGATAATCCCGACTCGATTAAGACTCCAAAGAAGTACCGGGATGCTATGAAGAGCATACACGAGATACGGGGATGGAGAGATAGAAGACAGGCTATAAAGAAAGCAGATGTAATCGTAGCACCATCCGGGATGCTGCAAGGTGGAACAGTCCTCTTCTATATGGAAAAGTTAGCCTTGAACCCTCAGAACGCAGTATACATCGTAAGCTTCCAGGTCCCTGGAACAGGTGGAGCAAAACTACTGGAAACTGGAAGATTTCCGATAAAGGACAAGGATGAGAGAGTAGTCGCAGAAGTAAAACACTTTGACTTTAGCAGCCATAGTGGAAGGACTCCCTTACAGGAGTTCGTAAAGAAGCTTAGAGGTAAACCAGATCTCTACGTGATGCACGGGGAAGAGGAAAGCTGTGAATACCTCGCCCAAGTAGCTAGGGACGAATTTGACTACAACGCTGTAGCCCCTAAAAAAGAGGAAGAGTTTACCCTATAACCTAAGAAAAAGATTATACTGTAAGCATCTTTGAGCGAAACCATTAAAACATACCTCTCTTTCTAAGGTGAAGGCGGAGAAAAAGAATGCCTAGAGAAATATTCGATGCAGAAGAATTCGTAGAGCTAAGCCAAGAAGCTGAAGAGTGCAGGATAAAACGCAACTCTGATAATACCAAACTAAAGTTAAGGACTGGAAAGTATCTCTATACGTTGAAACTTGAAACCGGGGAAGCCCAGTCGGTAATCTCTAGACTTGGCTGCCCAACAGTTGAGATATAAAATTTTGATTTATTCAGTTTAATTTTATGTTAGCGGTATTATAAGCAGAAATGTCTTATAGCTTCTTTGAAGGTTTTTACTCCCGTCTTTAATTGATCAAGGGAGATCCATTCATCGGCTGTGTGTGCTTGGCTGATGTCTCCAGGTCCACAGATAACCGTAGGTATACCTGCTTTCGTATAATCAACCGCTTCTGTGTAATATGGAGCTCCAGTTGGCTCGGTTCCTAAATATCCTCTAAGGAATTGAACGATCTCACTGTCTAGTGGAACATTCAAAGGTTCCTTTATTTTACTAGTTGTAAATTCTGCTTTAAACTTAGGATCATCGGAGCTTAGCTCACCTATAGTATCAGTAAACCATTTTCTTGAGATATCGGGTTCTTTGTGTTCCGGAATCAGCCGGATATTAATTGTTAGATTTGCGCTGTCAGGAATGATATTTTTCTTGAAACCACCTTTCATCATAGTACATTCGACAGTGGTGGGTCCCAGCAATGGATGCCTCGTCCTATTCAACTCTTCTTGAAGAGTTCGTAGTGATAGTAAGAAATCTGCTGCTTTCTGGTTAGCATTAATTCCTAACTCCGGTCGACTGCTGTGAGACGCTTTTCCAGATATTTTTACCTCGACGTCTACTGTGCCTTTATGAATTGGGATGATTTCCATCAGGCTCGGTTCTGGTACTATGCCATATGAAGCATCCTCTATTGTGATAAGTTTCTCATCTAAAACCTTTGTAACATACCAACCTGAGGTATCCTCACCTGCGGTAAAAACAACGTTTAACTGTCGTCTAAAGTCCTCTTTAGCTAAGTCTTTTACGGCTTGAAGTATGCAGGCATCAGGTCCCTTCATATCACAGGCGCCTCTTCCATACATTTTTCCATCATGGATAACGGGATTGAATGGATCTGATATCTCCCATAACTCTAAATTACCAGCCAGGACCACGTCAATATGCCCTGATAATACTAACCCAGGACCTTTACCCTCTCCAATCTTACCTACAAGGTTTGCTCTATCTTTTTCAACTATTTGAAGGGTCGACTCAATGCCATTATCCTCCAGAAAATCTTTAATCCACTCTGCACAAGGCTGCTCTTTTGCAGGAGGGCCACTTGTATCGAATCTGATTAATTCCTTGGCTATATCGACGGCTTCCATATTACCATTGTTACTCTGTAATTATTTATTGTTTAATATCCTGGAAACCCTTATTCTCTGTAATATAATTCCATACTTTCTAGGTTCCCAGTACTGGGTTTTTTATATTATCGACTTTTGATAATTTGGGATATAGATTCATAATATTTTTTCTTATGTCTATCCGAATAGGAGCCTGTTGTAAGAATTAGTGCTCCCGCCGGGATTTGAACCCGGGTTCTCCGGCTCGAAAGGCCGGAATGCTTGGCCGAGCTACACCACAGGAGCTTGTATCCAACTAAGAACTGAGCCTGTTTATAATTGTTTTTAG
>CAZLHX010000040.1:0-22539 GCA_964559475.1 uncultured Candidatus Bathyarchaeia archaeon
ACAGCTTAACATTAACGATCAAGTCTCTAAGAAGTGGGAATATTATCAATTTTTTTAATCTATTTTGTTAAATACGTCCTAGGGATATATTCTCTGTGATTATATGGGTCGAACTAAAAATTATGAGGAATTCAAGGCATATCAGTATCTTGAACCCGGTCGAGATTACAGGGAATTTAAGCTAAGGAAGGCAATTATCCCCGAGTGGTGGGAGCCTGTACCTCTTAGCAAGACAGAAGAGGAGAGGTTCGAGGAGATCATGGAGAAAAATATTGTAATTGATCTTCATGCTCACCCGGACATAAGTCCAGAGAACCCCCTTGATAATAGGGATTTTGATAGTGAAGGGCGTAATTTCCTGGCATATGAAGCGCTTGCCATGTCTGGGCTTGACTGCGTATTTGATAATATGCAGGATGGTAGTAGCTTCATTAATACTAAACATGGTTGGGATTGGAACAGTACAGTCCATGATCTCGGTATGAGGTTATGCGATATCGGGCACCAAGATTTCCTGATACACTGCAAACGAGCAGATGATATTGAGTATGCTCTGAGTAACGGTAAACTTGCGTGGGCCTCGGTTTTAGAGTCCGCCTCTTGTATTGAGAACGAGGTGGATAGACTGGATGTCCTGTACGGTCTGGGGGTCCGGAGTATCGGGATCAATTATAGCGAGTCAAACATGCTGGGCTCCGGGCTTAAAGAACATCTTGATGGGGGGTTGACGGATTTTGGATACGATGCTCTCGTACGGATGAACAAGCTGGGGCTCCTGGTTGATGTCAGTCACACCAGTGATCAGACTGCCTTAGAAGTTATTGAGTATAGCAAGGATCCAATAATCATCAGTCACGCGGGTGCTAGAGCCTTAACTCCAACGACTAGGATGTTTCCTGATGAAGTTATCCAAGCCCTGGCAGATAGCGGGGGTGTAATGGCCATAGAAGCAGCGCCTAATTTGACTGCAACAGAGAAGCACCCCCTTCATAGTATTGATAGCTATATGGAGCATATCGAGTATTGCATTGACCTGGTCGGTATCGATCATGTAGGATGTGGACCGGACACAAATTACGGTGATCACGTTGGCTTGTATCTGAGTAATCTTGAGAGGGAGGGAAAACTTGGACTAGGGCACTACAATAGACCTGGTGAAGAAAAGGAAGAAAAGTATCTGGGGATAGACATGGATATTGAGCAGTTGAAGGAATTGAAGTATGTTAGGGGTATGGAGAACCCCTCAGAGTGTCTTCAGAACGTCTGTCGCTGGATGGTGAAAAACGGTTATAGTGATATTGAGATAGCCAAGATTATAGGAGGAAACGGTCTTCAGCTACTGAAGCAGGTATGGTAGAGTAGAAAATATGTGAATTAATTTTTTATCAATTTTTTCTATTAGCAAGCAGTTGCTAGATGATTAGAAGCAGGGTTAATCCTGAGACTAGGGGAATTAGTAGATTATCATCAAGAGGAGTGGGTATAACCTCTGTAACAGCACCTATTACTGAACAAATTATTGATTCGAAGGGTTTAATGAAAAAGAGGCAGCCTAAGAAAGAGGCGATTATAAAAGCCAGAAAGCCCTCCATGGTTTTGTCTCCGGGTATAGGTGTTTTGGTTTTACCATATAAGGTCCCTATTATCATTGCTAAGGGATCTCCCAGGGTTAGAACTGCGATCGCTGCTGAGGCAATATTTGAAGGAAAAAGTATTAACGAGAAGGCTATACCTAAAGCAAAGTATATGGGGGCATCTACAAATTCGGATGCCTCAATCTCAATGGTATTTGCTAGAGTGAACCAGGATATTAATGGTATATTTCTTCCAAGATACCTCCATATTTCTGATACGAAGTAAATAATTGTAAAAAAAATGAGAAGGGCTGCCACTATATGAGGATCAATATGTTTTGTAAGAAAAAGTGGAATAAGGATGCCTGAAGAATGAAAAATTTTCCTTAAGATGGTTGAAGGTTTCAGTCCTCTTTTTTCAGGTTCAGAGCCATCTATTAGTGGTAAAAGGTCTCGTAGATTTCCTTTTGTTATTCTGTCACTATATAGAGTTATGAAAAAATCCGGTCTATACCCAATGCTTAGGTCGCTCATTTGAAAGAGACTTATATTGTTCCGGTCATCTGCGATCGAGATTATCCTATATTCAGTTAAACTATTTTGCTCGATAATGGATTTAAGTGCGTCTTTCTTTCCCTCTTCATCTATAACTTTTCCCTTTATTTCTCCACTCAGTTTACCATCAGAACAAAGAACCTTAGGACCCACAGCGTAGTCAGCTGGTAGAATCTCCCCCAAGTAGTCTAGGGCTTGCTGTGGTATTCCTGAGGTTATTAAGGCTAGGGTATATCCTTTCAGTCGAAGATCATTAAATAATTGAGCTACTCCAGGCTTTAGTTCAATCTCTTTTATTGTTGAGACGAGTATTTCCTCTTGTAAGCCCTTCAAGTATTGAAATATGTTTTTAATGGCAGTCTCAAGGGATATCAATCTAATATAATATTGAAGTCCTATTGATAGAAGATTAAGAATTTTTCCTGGCTTATTCTCAATAAATAGCTTGAGTAAATAGGCAGCTTTAGGTAATATTATTCCTTCAACATCGAAGGCAATTAGTTTTTTATCCACGATTCTTACAAAATGTTTTCTCTTTTTATAACTTTGCAGTCTGAATCATGTATATGTTTTGTTTCACGTCTTTTTGCCTTTCGGACAGATGTAGACGCATAATCCGCAAATACCTTCTCCTAATAATTCCGCTCTTTGTCTTGTATAATTCCTGCACATATTCGCTCGGAACCTCACATCTCTAGGTTCCTCGGGATCGAATTTTACTCCAGTGAAAGCTCCTGGAGGGCAGATTTCTACACAAGCTACACAGTCTCCACACCTGTTCTCAATAGGAACTCCAGCTTCGAGGAGAGCATCGGTGAAGACAGAGGCCAGTCTAACCCTGGGGCCAAATTCAGGGGTGATCAATAGACAGTTTTTACCAATCCATCCAAGTCCTGATAAATTAGCGAGGAGTTTATGTGATACCGCACCACTTAACTTTCTATCATCTATCGTCTGGGAAGCAGGTATTGGGTAAGCGCTGTAGCCTTCTTCCTGAATTCTTTTAGCAATAGCAAGAGTCACTCTATCTAAACTCCTATTCACTGAATTATATAGGCCCCTATAACTGTAAATTGGGGAAGGTTCGTCGTGTCTATAAAGTTCATCGATGACTGCGTCAACTAATCTTATTCCAATTGAGACCCCTTTAGGAAACCTTGCCAGCGTCTCCCCTCCTTGCCACAGGACGTGATCGTGAACTGCTCTACCTGTGAGGTCTGCTACTCCGAAGAGATCAGCGCCTATACTGTAAGCAAAATCCTCTAACTCTGACTTAAAACTCATACAATAAAAATATACTAGGTTGATATAAAAACCATGAATATTTGCTTGCTGGACCACGGCATGGGTTAGACTTCCCGCCGATAAGACATTTGACGATATAAAAATATTTGAAAAGTGGAATATAAACCTAGTTTTATTTTTTGCTTTGATAGGTTTTGGCTAGTTCTCTTGCTTTTTCCAGTGGAGGTTCTACAGTTGGGTTGCGCTGGTATTCTCTTCCTCTCAGTCGTTTTTTGTGTTCTTTCTTGGCTTTTTTGACTAGTTCTAGTTTTTGCATCAAGTCTAGTAGGGAGGCTGCCATAGTCTTGGCTGCGAATATTAGGCTCTTGTGACCGATACTGCTTCCGCTGCATGCTGTGAACTGCCAGCTGTGCCCCGGGGCTCCGTTCACGTTGCATGCCGTCCTGAACTCCATTGTTGGTGTAATCCAGCTGACGTCAGCTACGTCTGTGCTCCCTGGGCTTGTGGTTCCCTCGTCCCATGCATTGAAGATGTTGGTTACTATGTCCTTGTCTACGTATTTTTCCCAGTCCGGGACCTTGTTCTTCCTGAGTCCGGTTACTCGGTCTTCTCTGGGGAAGCTTTCGGCTATCTTCGCTGCGAACTCGTATTCTTCTTCTGAGTACTCTGGTTCTCCTACCTTTCTCATGTTCTCAGTGACTATTTTGCTGAGTACACTGTTGGGGATCTTGTGATATCCTCCATATCCTATATCTGCTTCAAGGCGTGTCTCAGTCATTAAAGCAGCTCCCTCAGCTATCTTTAGGACGCGTTCTTTGATGGGTTCAAGAAGATCCTGTTCAGGGGCTCTGAGGTAGTAGTGGCTTCGAGCATAGTCTGGTACCACGTTTGGCTGTCCGCCTCCTTCCTCTATGACGTAGTGGATACGAGCCTCAGGGATAAGGTGCTCTCTTAGGAAGTTTACTCCGATATTCATCAACTCAACAGCGTCTAAGGCGCTTCTTCCCTGCTCGGGGCTCCCAGCCGCGTGGCTCGTCTTACCGTGGAAGTGGAATCTGCACCCGCTTATCACGTTACTGCTTGCTAAGGTAGCGACGTTTAGGCTGCCTGGGTGGTGGCTGAGGGCTGCATCAACGTCCCTGAAAAGCCCGTGGTTTACCATTATGCGTTTTCCGCTAAAGTTCTCTTCAGCTGGGGTGCCGTAGAGCCTGATGGTCCCTTCCAAGCTCTTCTTTTCTATTACTTTGCTGACTGCTATTGCGGCTCCTAATGCCGTCGTACCGTGAATGTTATGACCGCAGCCGTGCCCCATGCCTCCCTTTACAAGGGGGTCTCTGTATGGTACAGGTTTGTTGCTAAGGTTGGGGAGGGCATCGTACTCTCCCATCACTGCGATTATGGGTTTTCCACTCCCTTTCTCGGCTATGATAGCCGTAGGCATGCCTGCTACACCTTTCTGGACCCTGAAGCCTTCTTTATTTAATGATTCAGCTATTAGTTTGCTGGATTTTTCCTCACAGAGGCCGTATTCTGCGTATTCCCATATCTTGTCGCTAACTTCAGTCAATAAGTCATGGTTATCGTCTATCCATTTCCATGCTATCTCTTTCATACTCATGCATTATTACAATGGAATTCGGCGTATAAAATGAAGTATCTAATTGAATAAATTGCTTGATGTTATCTAGTAGTAGTCTTCTAGTATGTTCTTGATCTCTTCTATATTTTTAAGGAGGTGTGTGCCAGCGTCTCTTTCAATAGCCTGGATGTAATCTACGTCTATTTTTCGTTTATCCAGTCTAAGTACCTGACCATTTGGCAGTGTAGTCTTTACATCGCCTACCTCACAAGGATATACGTATACTGGTACTCTAGCCTTAGTGGCCATGTTAACGGCGTTCGTGATCAGGGTATCCCCGATGCCCAGTGCAATCTTGGCTGTTGAGTTTGATGAAGTTGGAGCCACCAGCAGAAAATCATATTTCCCAGACTGGAGTTCTCCTGCTAGAAAAGGAGTGTTTGGTGTATCTTCAACTCTTACCCGGTTAAAACTTGTCTTGAGGTCATCAATTAACCTGTACCATCTTAGGACTTGCTCTCCTGATTTTGAGATGAATATCCTGACGTCAATATCCTCGTGTTTACTGGTGAAGGATTTCATCATGTTGAATATTTCGGTGATTTCATGACCACTCCCAGTTATGCCCCCAAGCGAATCTTTTCTTGAGCACCATATAAGATAAACATAATTGGGGAATAAATCTTGTTCGAGATGTACAGTATTTTATAGTCTTAATCAAAGTATTTCTCATGGTCTATAACCATCTTTTGGTTACGGATATTATTACTGGTGCAGCTATGGATGATGTTGTTCATGATCAATGGGTAGAGGTCCGGTTTGGTGAAGGAAGTTTAATAATTTTTGACCAGGATGCGATCTGTCCTAGGCAGTTTTCTGGATTAAAAGCTGGATTGAAAATAAGTTTGATTCCGCTTCGTATAAGTAAAGTATGTAATGAGGGGACAGTTGCTGATAATGGAAGTTACGTCTGCAAGGTTATTGAGATGAGCAGGGTAGATGGTGTTTGGAAGTACCTCTTTGACTTAGAAGGGGTTAAAGTCCATGTATCTTGGGACGAGAAATTGGAAATGGGGTCTTATTACCAGGTTGAGGGAAGGTTAGATCTATTAGATATAGAGGGCGAGGACAGATCGGGTTGGAGAAAAATATCTTAGAATAATTATTTCTTACCACTCCCTGAAAGTTTATTATTTTGTGCTATTATATGAAATTTCTAACCCATATGCTTGAATATTGAAGGACGTAGTTGATAAAAACTTTTTAAAAGTTGTATAGTAGAGGGCTTTTATTCTCAGGGAGTCTCCCTTAATAGTGAACTGTATGTCTGGAATAACATCTCCTGCGGAGTTTTTTGGTTATGAGATGGGGAGCGATAGAAAGATAGCTAAGTGGGATAAGATCGTTGAATATTTGTACCTCCTCCAGGATGAGAGCGATAAGATAAGGGTTGAGGATCTGGGTCCTAGCACTGAGGGTAACCCGTTTCTTGAGGTGATAATATCCTCACCTGAGAACCTGGATAATTTAGAGGAGCTTAGACAGGTTAACCTCAAGATCAGTGACCCCCGAGGCTTAACAAAGGAAGAGTTGATGGGCCTCTGTTCCGTGGGAAAAGTGGTAGTCTGTCAGTCTATGAGTTTACATGCCTCTGAGATCGGGGGAACTCAGATGGCCCCTGAACTGGCTTATGAGCTCCTGAGCTCGGAGGATGATGCGACGGCTAAGATTCTTGAGAATATCGTCTTTGTTATGATTCCTTGTTTTAACCCTGACGGTGAGATAATGATCACCGATTGGTATGAGAGTACACTGGGAACTGATTATGAGGGAGTCATGATGCCGTGGCTCTACCACAAATATGCCGGTCATGATAATAACAGGGACGCGTTCCAGACTAATCTGCAGGAGTCGAAGTACGTTGCTGAGATCTTGTTTAGAAAGTGGATACCTCAGGCTTATGTTGATCATCATCACATGGGGAGCTATGGGGCAAGGTTCTATATTCCTCCTTACTGTGAGCCTTTCAGGCCTCTTGCTGATCCTTTGGTTTATCGTGAGCATGCCTGGTATGGGGCTCATCAGGCTTACCTGCTAGAGGAGGCGGGGAAGATGGGGGTTATCGGCGGTGCTATGCCTTTCCCAGCCTGGGGGCATTTTGGTTGGCACCGGATAACTAATCACCATAATATCTCCGGGATGTTAACGGAGTCTGCGAACGCTAAACTGGCTACACCGCTGTATATCCACTCTAATCAACTTGAAGGAGGACACTACAGCTTCCCGGAGTATGCTCCTCAGACTAATTTTCCAAGCCCCTGGGAGGGAGGCTGGTGGACCCTGAGGGAGATAGTGGAGCAGCAGAAGATCTGTGCCTGGGCAACCCTGGATATAGCATCACAAAACAAGGAACTCGTACTGAGAAATGCCTACCTTAAGGCAAAAAGACAGATAGAAAGAGGGAAAAAATCAGAGACTAAGGCTTTCATTATCTCAGGTGCTCAGCATGACCCAGTCACCATGTGTAAACTCGTTGAGAAGCTTCTCGTTCAGGGAATTGAGATACATATCGCAGAGGAAGAGTTCAAAGCAGGTACCATTGTATATCCCCCAGGCTCCATCATAATTATGCTGGAGCAACCCAAATATGGTTTGATCAGGTCACTTCTAGGGAGGACGTTTTATCCTGATAATGCTTGGACACGGGATCAGGATGGCACCCCAAGGAAACCAAAGGATAAGGCAGCAGATACGATGCACGAGTTTATGGGTGTAAAGGTAAACCCGGTGAAGGAAGCTTTAGAGGCTAATTTGAGAAAAATCTCTGACCCAGTTTGGCCCAGAGGAGAAGTGAGTGGAGATTCAAGTATAGGGTATGTCCTTGACCCTCGCCTCAACGATGCACATGCTGCCATCAACTTAGTTGTGTCCCGTGGCGGAGAAGTCTCAAGGACAGCAGAATCATTGAAAATTGATGATGGTATTATTCCGCCTGGAGCATTTATCGTTAATGGAATAAAGGATGAGTTGCTAAGAAGTATAGCGAGAGAAAAACATGTAACCTTTTATCCTCTTAGAGAGTTGCCGGACTCCTTTAAGAAAGTGGAACAGTTAAGGATAGGCTTATTCCAGAGATACTATGGGGGGAATAGTGATGAGGGGTGGACCAAGTTCCTCCTCGAGGAGTATGATTTCTCTTATAGTAATATCATGGGCGATGAGATAAAGAAAGGCGGGCTCCACAAGGATTATGACGTCATAATTATTCCCGATGACTCTTTACAAATGATAACCGGGGAGAACCTAGAGGAATATGCTAGAAAGAGAGGCCGTCCTCTACCAAACTTCCCTCCAGAATACAGAAGTGGTTTAGGAACTGAGGGAGTTAAGGCTTTAAAGGAATTCGTAGCTGAGGGGGGCAGATTGGTTTGTTTAAATAATGCCTGTGAGTTCGCCATACAGACCTTCGATCTGAAAGTTAGAGACGTACTGAAGGATCTTGATAGGAAAGAGTTCTTCTGTCCTGGTTCGACTATCCACTCGATAGTTGATTATCAGCATCCATTTGGTTACGGCATGTCTGAGGAATGCCTCGTCTTTTTCTGGGATAGCCTGGCTTTTGATATACTTCCCTCGGAGGATAATGACAGTTATGAGGTGATAGTTAAGTATGGTGACCGTCTCCTCTTGGAGAGCGGGTGGCTCGTAGGAGAAGAGAAACTTAGAAACAAGCCAGCCATGATATCTGCCAGGTTAGGGGAGGGGGAAATTGTTCTGTTCGGGTTCAGACCGCAGCACCGTGCTCAGACTCATGGAACCTATAAGCTATTCTTCAACACTTTACTATGACCCATTTTTGAAAAGAAAGGATCTGGTTGTTGGATAGAATTTAAAAATTTAAAGGAAACTTAGACTGTCTATTAGGGTGACCATCAGGAGGATTGTTATATCTTAAAAGGTAACGAGGTTTTTAGTAGATTCCTTGATGGTCTACCAGGTTACCTGTTTTTTCTAGGTTACTATGAGTTTCTGGTTTTTTTGAGGGTGCCTTTTTACTTTACTGTGGGTAGGGTGACTAACGTCTATAGGTATCGGTCGCCTCTGCTGGGGTTTTTTGAGTTTGACTTTCTTGTTTACCTGGTTCTTGGTTTGCTGCTCTTATCCATGTTACCGGAGGAACGGTGGTTGTTGCTGCTGATCGGTGCGGGGGGTTCCGGGGTTGTTCTTCTCAGGTTTCTTAACTTTGAGCAGTTTTCCTTTCTCATTCTGGGAGTCGTCTCTACCGTTACTGGAGCAATATGTTTGAGGGAGGGGGGAAGACGGGGGGGGTTTTGGGGGTTTGTTTATCCCCTGCTCATCGTGGAGGGTGCTTCGCTTCTTTCTTCTCTCTCGTTCTACCTGTTTGGGGAGTGGGTTCCTTTTTTCTTTAATATTGTTCTTAAGGAGAGGTTAATATGGTCTCCACTGGAGTGGCTTGTTGTTCCTTTATTCTTCCTGGCTTCCCTATCTTCGTGGTACTTCAAGTTCTTTAGACGTAGACCGTCCAGTGATAATGAGGGTGTGGGGTTTGATGGGAAGGTCTTGCTTTACTCTGTTCTCTTGATAGCTGTCTTGGTTGTTCTTCCTCATCTTCCCTCGGTTAATCCTGGTTTCAAGGCTGTTAGCGTTGATACGGAGGCTTATGGAGAAGTTTTCGAGGTGGCTTATAGTGAAGGCTTGGTGGAGGTGGTTGGGGAACAGCCTGGGAAGCCCGTCTATTTTCTATTCCTGTATGGGGCCTGGATATTTGTGGGAAGGAGGACGGTTCTTTTGATGGATTTTATTCACCCGGTCCTGGTATTGAGCGGTCTTGCCCTAGTTTCAGCCCGTGTAACCTGGGAGAGGGGGTGGGGGGGTTATTCTGCTCTGCTTGTTCCTCTTGGTTACTCGCTTACGGGTTTCGTGGGCGGGGGTTTTCAGGCGGACAGCCTCGCTCTGATCCCAGGTATAGTCGCCATCTACCTGGATCGTGAAAAGCCCCGTGTGGGGGTAAGGGTAACTTTGTTAATGGTCCTGACGGGTTTGATTCACTCCTGGACTTATCTTATGTATTGTGCAGCCATCCTTGGCATGGAGCTGTTGGAGAGGCGTGATGTGAGGATGCCCCTTCTCAGCCTTGCTGCGAGTTATGGGGTTATTAACCTCGTGGATTATCTCGTAGACCTCTCCTTGGAAGTCACAGGTGTAAGCACAGGGCCGATCGTCAGGGAGGTGGGTTTTTACCTCTTTGGGAGCTGGTTCAAGTCTCTTAATTTCTGGGTATGGAACTCCCTTTCTAACCCGGTATATGTGGGGGGAAGTCTTCTATCGCTGGATGGCGTCTCCTCTTCTCTGCTCGCTGTTTCCGCTCCATTGATGTTGGTGCTGCCTGCGAACCTGGTCTACCGGCTTGTGTTGAATGTGCCTCTTCATATTCCTGGGTCGAGGAGGTTGTCGGGGCTTTCGCCGGTGTGGAGGAATGTGATTATACTGGTCCTGCTGGCTCGAGTCTTGGGAAACCTTACTGGTTTAACTCCCTATGTGCCAGTCTAATTAAAAAGGTAACTAGGGATAAATATGGTTAAAGCTGAGTAAGGATTTTATAAAGATAAGGTTGTTGTGGAGTGTTATTTGACTACTTCTATTGTTATGGCGCCTGTGTAGATTGCTCCGCCTGCTGCGAGTAGAATTATTGCGACCAGTGCGAGGACCCAAGGGCTGAAGAGGAAAGTTGCCGTGGATACTGGTAGTATCTCTCCTCCTACAGCGTAACGCTCCTCTACTGGCATTTGGGTTTCACTGGCATAAACTGCTGTTAGTGTAATAGAGAGTAAGATAACAAACAATAATAATATTGAATTTTTCTTCATAGTTCTTCCCACCTTTTATCATGTTTTCATGTTTTTAAATCTTACCTCAATAAATAGTACTAGGCGTGCAAATTTGCATAGACGTTAGACACGCAGTGGACCCCCGGGGGGAGGGGGGTGTTCGTTTGTTCGTTTGTTCGGTTTATCTTATGATCTTTGCCATGGGTATACTAGGTGGTTTGTTTTCCTCGGCTGCCAAGAGGGCTAGGGAGATTGCCCAGAAGGCGTCGTCATGGGTTCCGAGGGGGTGGTCGTACTGGATGGTTCCCTGCTTTGTGAGGTGGTAGGTTGGGGTGTTGAGTTCGGTTAGGGTCTGGCGGTGGTATGGTATGCGGAGGGTGCCGTCGGTGAGGCGAGTCTTTAGGAGCTGGGCCATCTCCATCTTGTTTCTGTGGGTGAAGGTTACTCCATGGGCGTTGAGGGCTGCTGAGTTGAAGTCGTTGGTTATGTGGTCTCCGTGTTTCGTGTCGTCCAGGTAGCAGTGGTGTACGTTTTCCCAGTTTGAGGCGAGGACCTTGGCGTAGCCGATGACGCTGGTGAGGGGTTCTCCGATGGGGAACTTTTGGAGGTGGCGTAGCTGGTAGCCTTGTTTTCTCTCTATTATGGCTATGGCGCTGTGGTCGACGCGTTCGGCGAGGTCTACGCCCATGTAGTAGTGTCCTTTCTGGGGTTTGTCGTAGGGCATGTACTCGAGGGTGGGGTCGATGGCGCCTGTGATGAGCTGGGTGGGGAGCCAGATGTTGGATTCTTCGGCGAACTCGGCGAGGTACTCCGTCTCGTAGGCTAGGGGGTTCGTCTCCTTGGTGCGGAGTATCTCCTCCTTGAACTCTGGGTTGTAGACTCCCTCCTCGTAGGCGTTGTGCCATGTGATGTGGAGCTGCAGGTAGTCGGGGTCTTGACTCAGGCGGTGGAATAGGGTACCCCTGCCCCAGGGGGTGCTGCTGAGGATGAGCCTGCCTCCGGTGGTGGCGAGCATGGGGATGATGACGTGGCGGAGGATGGATTCGTCGTTCCTGAAGAAGGCGGCCTCATCCACCATTATGATGTGGGCCTTGTATCCTCGGATGGTCTCCTCGCTGTTGGGGAGGGCTACTATCCTGCTCCCGTTTCTGAAGTAGATCCTCGTCCTGGTGGTGCGGGCTATGAGGCTTCTCCTTGCGCCCTCGGGGAGGTACCCCAGGAGCTTATGGATCTCGTCCCTGAGGTTGATGCTCTGGCGCTCGCTGGGAGCCACCAGTAGGATGGTCTGGTCTCTGTGGAAGCTGGCATGCCAGATGCTGAGCTGTCCCAGGGTGCGGGTCTTCCCGGACTGGCGGGGCCACCTCACGAGGACGCGTTTGTGCCTAGTGGTGAGGAGTTCTTCCTGGTAATGGGTGGGGTTTATTCCCAGCATCAGCCTGGAGAATAGGAGGGGGTCCTCTCGGAGCTGGGCGACGAGGGCGTCTTCCTTTAGGGCCTCTGCCACGAGGTCTGGTTCTCTGATGTTAAGTTTTATCTGGTTTTGGGGCGAGGCGTGAATGTACTCTATTAGATTCTCCCGGTCTACGTCTCGCATATGACAGTTTCCCCCTTACCCGTGAACCTTCTTGATCGGATGGAATCATTCTCGGTTACTATTTCTATGAACCTCTTGTCGAGGTCAGGCTGCTCCTGGAAGACCTCCTCGGGTGTGTACCGCATAATGGTGCTGGTTATGTTGATCATGTTGGACATGCTGTTTATTATCTTGTGGCGCTGTGCGTCATCCAGGTTGGGGTTGTTTATCTCATCCTTGATGAGATCCGTCAGGCTCCAGCTGTACCTGAGGAGCTCCACCTTATCCCGTTTCAGGGCTTCCTCACGGGAGATGAGCTCAAAACTGGGGGGAGCAGGTGAGTCTTCCTCCTCTGGGGCTGGTGAGGGTTGTTCCTTCTCGAGGCCAAGGCGCTTTGCCTTCATCTCAACGGAGTAACGGCTTCTATCGAGGCGCCTGGCTATCTCATCGTTGGGGGTGCTTGGGTATAGATTCTCTAGGATATCAACTTCATCTTGGCTCCATCTCATAAGTCTACATCTTATTCATTCACATAATACTTAATAACTTTATTGTTTTTTAAGTGTGCAACAACAGCCTTCACACTTTCACTCACCTCTCCCCTACCATATAGCAGGGAGGAGGTTACTGAAAGGATAAGAATCAGATTAGCTTCAACTATAACACCACTATCCTTTCATCTTAATAAAATTCCGGATTCAAGCATTTTCTTGAATATAGTTTAAGTCAGCAAATTAAGGCGTTTATTAAAATATAAATAGATTATTGAGAGTATAATTTGCGTCCATTAATTATATGATTATACTATCTTTTAGTTTATTGGTACTAGTTTTTCTCTTTCTTTGTAGTAGGCTAGTTTCTCGGGTGGTTGTACATGTATCTCGAAGGGTTCTCTAATTCCCTCTTTCCAGAGCGCCAGATGTACTTTAGCTGGTTCAAGATGGGTTATTACCAGTACGTCTATGTCGCTGAAGAAGTTGTGAGTTTTCTCTGCTACTGAGCCAAAGAGATAGATCTCAGCATTTTTATCCAGGTTTCTCACCGTCTCTTGGATGTTTTTTAGGTGTTTGTTTAGGTTCTTGAAGGTTTGACGTCTCCTTTGAACTTCTTCGATAAGGTATTCAGTGGACATTCTCAGTTATCCCTTTGAATAAAACTATATCTTCTTGGGATAGAAGGTATATGTGAAGTTTTTCAATGTCATTATAGTGTATTGCTCTTTTTACTATTGTTTCTTTGGCTGTTAGTGCGTTGAAAACTGTTTTATTGAATAGGTCTAGTTGTATCCCCGATTCTGCGACCATTATGGTTGTTGTCCCCAGGTCTCTATATTCCTCATGATGTTGATGGATTGTTTGTATGCCTGCTATTGTTGCTGCTTTCACGAACTGTTTGAGGTTTTCATCATCCAAGAATATGATGTCTATGTCTTTTGTTGAGGGTTTATAGCCGTAGAAAATCATGGCTCCACCCCCTATGAGGTATATTGTTGTTTTCTCTTTGAGGTGTTTAGCGATGAGTGTAAGTGTTGAGGTTAATATTGGTTCAGGGTATGTTCTTCTTTCACTCATCTTTGTATTCCTTCAGTTTTTCTGTGAACTCTGTCCAGTTGATTAGGTATTCTGGTTTTTGTTTTCCCCTCGTCTGGAGGTAAGTTTGTACTGTTTCGGTTATGTTCTTTGTCTTGAGTCTGTATGATCTCTGGTTCAAGTACTCTGTGTCTATCTTGTCCATGTTCAAGCTCCAGACAATTAGGAGTGGTAGTGTGTTCTGTTTTCCCTCTGATAGTATGTGGTTTATTATGTGGTCTTCTAGTCTGAGTGGTTTCTCTGTGTTTATGTATAGGTTTCTGGGAGTTAGGAAAAGGGCTCCGTATTTTTTGAAAGCTGATATGCCTGTGGGTTGCAGGTTTAGTGTTTTTGTCGTCTCGAATATGTATGTGTCTTGGCAACCCCATTTGATGTGGGCATCTTGTGCAAGTTTTGTGGCTTGTTTTTGGTGAATGTAGTTTTGGTACGATTGGATGAATTCCTTGATTTCATGGTACCTTGGGCTTATAGTTATTGTATCGTTTTTATGGATTAGTCCTATTCCTCTTGCTGCTTCAATGTAGTTCCATAGTGCACTGTAGGAGACGTCCGATTCTTCTAGAAGTTCCTGATTTGTGCGTATGTTTTTGCATGTTAGGGCTGCTAATATTGTTGTGGCTTTGTTTGCAATTATATCAAGGTTGAGGTGGGGCGTCTCTTGGATTATCCTCCTCAGTCTTGATGCGTGCTGGGTTTCTGCTATCTGCGGCTTCTACTCATTATTGTATCTTTGTTGAGTGATGAGTCCTTTTTTTTTCCCAGTTTTTTTAGTGTTGTCGAGGTATAGCTTAGGGATATGTTGGTGATCTTTGCTAGCTGTGTTGTTGTATCTGGGATGATCAGAGCTACTGCCTTGAATAGTTGCAGTTCTTTCTTGGTCAGTTTCATCATAAACACCACGCTTAGTATAATTTTTCTAAAGTAGTATATATATTAGTTTAGATTTTTTATACAAAGCGTGGGCTGTCTCATTTAAACTGTGGATGAATAAAATTTTACCTCTGACCACTCTTTATTGGTAACGATTCATATTGACAAATTCATCAGGCGTGATTGGTGACACAAAAGAGGAGGCTTGTTTAAAATGCGTGTATTCAGTTATTACCCAGTTGGCCTCTGAGATCATACCGGAGGCAGCGATGATGGCGTCTGGTAGTCTCAACCCGGTTGAGGCACGTATCTTCTCGGCGAGTTCACCTAGCTCCATGTCCACTTCTACCACGGAGTACTTATTGTGGGAACGTATGTGTAAGAGAAAATCCTTTAACCCTGCCTCATCTCCCGATCGGTAGTAGCCGACGGCGACCTCAGCTATTGTGACAGCTGACAGGAACGCGTTTATGTTTCCTTTATCAACTTGATCAAGTATCTTAACGACACTCGCATACCCAGATTCCTTGTTAACTACTTTTAACAGGATATTTGTGTCAAGGACTACTCGGTTTCCCATTCTTCCCGTAGTCTCCTCTGGAAGGCAAGACTTGGTTCTTCAATGGGTTTAGCCCTGATTAATATCTCGCTGAGCTTATCTCCTGGAACCTTCCTGAGGGTCACAGAGTCCCCTTCTGCCTGGAAAACCACTTTATCCCCCTCAGAGATTCTTAAAGCCTCTCGGATGTCCTTGGGTATTGTAACCTGACCCTTCGATGTAACCGAACTGATGCCCATTTCCAATAAGTTCACCAAAAACTATCATCGGATTCTTACTAATAAGCATTACATTTCTTAAAAAGGCTCTTACTTATTAAGGTGTAGGTGTGTAAGATATCAAAAAAAGCCCTGTTTGTATAATAAACATTAATACATAAACACTTAGCGATGTTGTGGATGGATATGCGCACGTGCAAACACGCTTGCTAACATAGCTCGTAAAGAGTTGTTTATATCTAGACTCAAGAACCTTCTAAAAGTTAGGGAAAAAATAAAGTTGTGAAAACTTCAGATTTCAGTTCATCCGCCACTTCTCTGAGGGATAACCTAATTTATAGTAATATTATTTTTCGTCAAAGAGATAATATCGGGCTATGCATGCAGTAGAAATTTAAGGGTAAAGAACCAAAGGCACCATATAAGCCCTTGAATGGTCTGCCTTGACTCTGGTTTCCTCGTAGCCTTGTTTTAAAGATATGACAGAGTCTAGTAGTGGAAAACTTTAATTTCGTCACTACCTAATTATATAACTATGAGTAAGTATTCTACGATTTCTGTCCCAGAGGATGTAAAACAAACACTGGAGAAAAATAAAGGCGACAGAGAATGGGGGGAGTACCTACTGGAGCTCTACCAGAAGGCTGAAGAAGAGAAAAGATATAGGGCGATGGAAAAAATCTCTGAAATACTGAGCGAAGAAGATTTCGAAAACATGAGAGAATCCTCGACCAGGTTCAGGGAGGACTTTAAAATCCAATGAAGCTATATGACACAAACATAGTGATTGATCAACTTCAATACAGAGAACCATTACCGGGGAAAATCTCTGTCTTTACTCTAATTGAACTGTTGAGAGGGATACCCGAGGAAAAGAGACGCAGTCTTAAATCAAGTCTTGAAGAGCTCTACCAGGTTGAAGCCATATCTAACGAGATAATATTAGAATACTGTAGCATTTATTCAGCTCTAAAAACAGAGGGATTGCTGATCCCTGATGTAGATCTTCTTATAGCTGCCACTGCCTTAGTCAACCAGTGTGAACTCGAATCAAATGACACTCATTTTGAGAGGCTAGAGAAAAGAGGACTAAAGCTATATCAGCAAAAATAACGTATTATCGAAAACAAATAACTAAAAATGTGAAAAGCTCTGTAAAATGACCCATCTCTTTGTAGGCTGTTTTCAGGGTGAAAACAAGCCATAATGAGTTATCTTTATGTCCTGTCTGAGCCAAAGGAGAAGAGAATGGAGATGGTCTCCAACATAGGAGTGGGGGTGGGAGATATACTCGCTATGCATGCAAGTATTCATGTAGTCGCGCGCAATTACATTCTCTGGGATAAGGTGAAACTCTTAAAGAAAATCCCCGCTAGGATTCACCACGTGGGTATAATCCTTCGCGTGCAGCATCTCATAGGTACGCTTTTCCGTTTTCGACGGGATAGTGAAAGTGAAGGTGGGTGTTCTATGGAGCATATCCCTACAGTTTTTATCTGAATTTTAAGCTTGCACCATGCATGCCCAGTGTAGACCTTTACACGTTCCGCATGCGTAACTTCTATAACAGTGTTAAAGACTATCCTTATGCGTGGAATAGTTGGTGGGGCAGGTTTACAGGTTTAAGGTCGCCTTAAAGTATCGAAGAGGTCTCTGGCGCAGCATTGAAGTGAAGGGAAACCAGACCATGGGTGATCTCGACAAAATGATTCGCAAGGCCTTCAATCACGAATGGGATCATCTGAGCGAGTTTTACGTGGGTAAGGCTTGGCGTTCGAGGGGTCTGGGTGAGATCAATCCTTTTGGAGGAGGCAGTGGAGCCAAAAAACGCGTCGACTCCCTGAAGCTCTCAGAGGGCGACACCCTGGAGTACGTGTATGACTTCGGCGCTGACATCCAACATGTTCTTACACTGGAGAAGATATCAGGGGAGGAGGGTGTGGAGTATCCGCGCATCGTCTCCCAGAATAAGCCCAGGTACAGGTACTGTGAATCATGTAAAGAGATGGGTAAGAAGGTTGTGGCCACATGGGTCTGTGTTACCTGCTCCGAGGAGGCTCTTCGTGAGGTCTTACTGTGCGAGGACTGCCTGATGAGGGAACACGAGGATCACTTTGCAGAGGAGAAGGTGTACTGACTCTGTTTCCCCAGTTGTTTTCTGAATCCGTTAACCAGATAGTTAAGTAGCTTCCGTCAATGATATAGAGCCAAAGTTATGTGGGGGTGACTGATTAGGTATGGTATATCGAGGCGTCTTCACCAATATCAGTGTAATCGAGTAGGCTGAGGGTGGATATCTCTTGGTGAAGTTTCTCCAACCCATACCAACCCATGTTGGGATGTTGGGCAATTCACGCTGAATTTTCTTGGTTTGCTTTGCAAGGTTCTCGGAAGGATGAGGTTTTCCCGTGCTGGGTGTTCCTCAGAGGCGCCTTTTTTAATCTTCTCCTCTAAATTAATGGAGGAGTTTTACGTTATATCTACTCTCTATTTCAGGAACATCGGAGTTCTCTGATGTAATTGTTGGCACCGAGATTGTCGAACACTGAGACTTCCCGCTGACGGAGTTAAATTCGTGAACTCTCGCCCAGGGTGGGTGCGGTGTTCTGCCTTCGCGCAGATTTATTTTACTTTACTTGGTATAGTTTTTATTTCTTGTATGTCTTTTGTTACTTGAAGGAGGTTGCGTAAGGTGAAGCTGGTTTCTTTAACTCCTGAAGGTAGAATAGTGTTGACTTTGAAGCATGGACAGCACACTTATAGTGAATTGAGGTTGGAAACCGGGTTGAGCGATAGGTGGTTAACGGTTAAGCTTGGAGAATTAGGGGGGGAAGGAGTTGTAGAGAAGAGTGGAAAATGGTACGGTTTAAAACAAGAAATAAAAGTTTCTACTTGCGAATTGAGTTGGTACATGATTTCTCAAGCCAAGCAGATGGTTAGAGGGCTCGCGAATTTACATTTTGTCAGAGCGGTTATTCTTTTTGGGAGTGTAGCTCAGAAAAAAGCTAGCGAGTACAGCGATTTAGACTTGATGATTGTTGTTGATGAGCCATATGATGTGGTAAAAAAGGGGATTATGTCGTCGATTTCGAGGTTGGAATCAAGCTATCACATAACTATTGAGCCATTGATTCTTGTAGAAGAAGATTTTTTGGATAATGTCTACTCTGATGAAGGCGGAATTATTTATGGGGTTGCTGAGGGCTTTGAGGTTTTGGTTGATAAGACCGGTAAATTAGGCAAGATTTTGCGCGATAGGGTGGAGGAGATCAGGAACAGCCATGATTACTTGGTGGAAGAGAGGATATGGTTGAAAGTAAGGTAGAAGTGCTGTTGAAGGTTTCTGATGTGAACCTTGTTAGAGCAGAAAAACGTTTTAAGGCGGAAGAGTATGATTCCGCTGTTTTTCACGCTTCAATGGCTGTTGAAAGCGCAGCGAATGCAATGATTCTCAAACTTGGCGGTGACGAAGCGAAAGATCATCGGGCAATAAGTGGTTTAGCTGCGGTTTTAAGGAGAGTGAAGCCAGAATTGTTGAGGGAAGACGAGTATGCGCAGCTGATTGCCAAAGGAAGAGACATCCAGCGAGAGGTAGTTTACACGCGTTATCCTTTGAAGGTAGGTGGTAAGTGGGTGACCCCCGAGGAATATTATACTCGAGAGAAAGCCATGGTGGTTATTGACGATGCCAAGTTTGTAGTTAATGGAATAAAGGCATATCTTAAAGGAACAAAGAGTTAATAGCTCACCGTAAAAGATGGGCTCGACATTTTTTTCAGTTGCTCGGGTAGAGCAATTACGTAGGTGCTGGCTACGCTTTCATCTCCGTAGCTGGCTTTCACGTTTATATATTGAGGCGTTTTTTATTGTTCTTTCTCGTTATATCATAATTGCCTTTTCAAAGTTTTTAAAGTAGGGGTCTCCCGTGAGGATTTTTGCTTCAAGGGTTCTGGCTGTGGCTAAAACATAGGCGTCAGATAGCCCGAAGTCTCTGCTTGTTTTCCGGGCTTCGTTTTTTTGCTATCATTCGAAGTTATTGTTATGGTGGATATTTGTTCTTTTTCTATCATTTCTTTTATGTACGGGTGTAGGTCGCATTCCATCCGGTTTATCCATCTGTGGTCGCGGTGTTGTTGGTCTGGTTTTTTTCTTTTTTGGATCATTTCTCGGATATGTGGATGTAGATTTGGAGTGGGTTTTGTGATCCATTTGTGGTCTCAGTGCTCGTTGTTTATGAGCCGTGTTTGGTATAATAGGTAGCTGTTAAATCTGGGAAAATTATTCTTTTGTTTCTGTTTTTTGGGTTTGCTTTTTGTGTTGAGGTTGTTTTGGTGATGTTTCTGGTGTTTTTTATCTGTTCTGTGGTTATTCTGTATTCGTGTTTTGTGTGAGGAGGCTTTCTATGTCTTTTGTGTTTATGTTTGCTGTGTTTGCTGCTTTTTGGAGCCGTTTATCCGTTGTCACCAGGGTATATTTCTCCTGTTGTGCTGCTGTAATGTACGCTGAGTCATAGTAGGTGAGGCTGTGTTTGAACGCATTTTCCATTATAGCCATATGGGTTTGCCTGTCACGTGCTGCGTGGGTTTTCATGAGAGCGGTGAGGTCGAGGACTTGTTCCATGGATTCAAGTGCCGTTTTTACGTCTGGTTTCTTTAGCAGTTTGTTGATCTTCCAGATGGCGTTGCCTAACTCGTAGATTGTTAAATCTAGTAGGTGTTCGTCTTTTAGGTGCTCTACTGTTTCCGTGGGGTAGTTCTTTGTTAGCACCATTATGGCTGAGGCGTCTAATATTTTTTTCATCTCTGGTCGCGGGTCTCCCTGATGGCTTTTATGATCTCCTCGTCGGGTACCTCGCTGAGTAGTTTACTGAGTTTCTGTGCGGCTTCACGGGCTCGTTGTTCTTGGATCTTTTTTACCTCAGCTTTTAGGGCTTTTCGGGTTACCTCGCTTATGTTTATTCCAGAGTCTTGGAGTTCCTTTTTCAGTTCGTCGGATATTCGAACGGTTATTGACGCCATACCTTCACGTATTTACGTATCATGTCTTACGTAAAAAGTTATGCTTTTTACTGTATTAGGTATCAACGTAAGAGCCACATCTGGATGTCCCAGGTTCGTTGGATCATGTAACTCCAGTACACATCATGCGTACTTTTATCTGAAGATTCTGATGAAATAAAGGTTGTAATTACGTACCGTATCGGCCTTATGGAGCATAATTACGCACGGTATTTATTCTTCATGTGATTAATGACTCTAATCTTCAGAATTCGTATAAATCCTTGAAATCTAAGGTTATTTGAGGGTGCCTGAGTTTGTGACCATCTTTGTGAAGTATGGGTGTAGGTCCTGGTTGATCTCTTTGATCCTTTATATTCTCTGCGTTCCTCATTTACCAGTAGGTAAATAAAACTGTTAATAAAATTAGGAACTCGTGCGATTACGCATACAATCAACCCTCAACAAGTCCTCGATCATGTGGCCTCTTCCTCTTAACATTACCTTTACTGACTGCCTCTCTCAGTTCCTTATCTCTGATCAATCCTCTTCCCCTAAGGCATACCTCATCGAAAACAGCCTGAGGGATCAAAATCTCGTTATGTCACTTCTAGTTAATTAAATAAGCATGTCAGGGCCTTTCCTTATACCATGAAGCCGCTTATAGACACCGGTGACCTGGAGCTCCTTGACGCAGCTGAACGGTACCTGCAGACAAAGAACCCATCAACGGCTGCTAGCTACCGGAGCCTGAAAAGGTTCAGGGCCTACCTTGCGAGGCCCCTCGAGGAGTTCATAAAAAAGGTCATGCGAATCAGGTTGGAGAACCGGGATAAGCCCGTTATTGAGAGGGAGCGGTACGCAGAGGACACTGTGCGGGGCTACATGGCGTGGAAGAAGGACCGGGGAGAAGATCACAAGCCTCGAGAAAGCCCTTACAAGTCTTATTGAGGAGAACCAGGAGCTCAAGGAAAGTCAGCAGGGCCTTGAGGAGACGGTGCAGAGCATCCAGGAGTACCTACGGAAGCTGAACCTAGCCGAGAAGCTGGAAGAAGATTGATAAAGGGAGACTAGGATGAAAAAGCGTCATCAATTATTTTCATTATACTCTTCTTCCGCCTTGGATTCAGCGATATCGCCTTACGCTTCTTATGCTCCAGAACCAGGAAATCCTTGGCTAGTTCATCTATAGCACCTGATACCTTTTTTCCGTCATCTTTCACCAGGTTGTCAATCTGGTGTTCAACTGCCTTCCTGTTGGAGTACCTGCTTCCCCAGGATCCTCTTCTGAAAATCTTGTAGATGACCTCTTCTTTTATTTCCTTACTCGTCATATCCCTGGGAGTCAATGGGTGGTACCTAATACACCCTATTAAGGTGTATCTTTATATATCTTTAGTTTATAAACTGTAATGACCCAGAATGGCAGACGTGAACGGACTCTATGAGTTAGAGGACTCAATAATAATCACCACCTTCGGAAACACAGCAGAGCTTAGAATAATCGACTTCCTCCTAGACAACCCCAGGCACGACTTTTCCAGAAAAGAGATACGAGAAGCAATAGGGTCCACGAAGAGAACTTTGACAGAGAAAATACCAAAGCTAGAGAGCCTAGGTATAATCAAAGAGTCCAGAAAAATAGGTAAAACCACTATGTACCGGATTAATCTAGATAATGAGGCTGTTAGAGGCCTCAGGAGTGTTGAAAGGAGCATCTCTCTTCAGGCAGCTGAGGACGAGCTGGAGAATGAATTAGAAAAAGAAGATCTACTAGTTACTTAGTTATCAAAAGAAGCAAACAACCTACAGATTTTTTTCAGCTGAGGGGTACTAAGATCCTACACTCAACTAATCTTTGTAATAATTAGATGATTATTGCTAAATATTTTTCTAAATAAATACAAACTGTTTGATATCCATATTATTAA
>CAZLHX010000041.1:0-21604 GCA_964559475.1 uncultured Candidatus Bathyarchaeia archaeon
ATAAAAACTATGATTGACTTAATTCGGCTCATTAAGGTCCACATAATAATATTTTGATAAAAAACATCATTTTGGTAAAAACACAATTCAATAAATGCTAATAAATTTATGATATTGCTTAAAGGGATTACATACTATTTTGTATCTATGAAAAGAGGTATACTTGCTATTGTAGCGCATCCTGATGATGAAACTTTTGGGTGCGGTGGGGTTCTTGTTATTCATTCTCATAATAATCTACCTGTTGATGTTCTTTGTTTGACATGCAGTCCCAAGGAGAGAAGAAGTGAAATAATTACAGCTAGCACTGAGCTTGGCGTAGAATATCCAATAATCTTTGATGATGTGGAAATTATAGTGAATTCAAGTAATATTAAGAGGGTGGCGGATATAATAGTTGATCGTGACCCTAATTTAATTATTACACATGGTCCTTTTGATTATCACAGGGATCACAGGGCAGTTTATAAGTTGGTTAAAGAGGCTGTGGAGTGGGCTGCTCATACTACTATATATGATGAGCCATGTCAGATTGATCGTCTGCTTTTAATGGAAGTTAATAGTTTGATCAGCAACCCTCACATCATAGTTAATATAACGGATGTATACGATAGAAAAATTGAGGCTATGAAAGCCTATACTAGTCAACTATCAAAATTTGACTGGGGGTACTATGAGCGGTTTAACCTGAAAAAAGCTGAACTCAGGGGAGTTCAAGGAAATTGTAGGTATGCTGAAGCCTTTCTTGAAGAAACCGTTGCTCGGAATGGCCCATTTTACTCAGCTAAAACTAGTAGATTGCTAGTCTAAGTCGAGTAAGCCTTAAACCCCTCCCTTTAATCCCTTTCCCTATCGGGTGTAATATTTGAATCTATTTGGTCTTGAGGTAATTGATTTTCACAGTCATTTCCCGTCCAGTAGAAGTGGTAGGGGAAGTTGGCGTCAGCGTCTCATAGAGAGATATGGAGAACGAAAGGCGGACATCATCCTGGAAAATAGCCGACAGTACAGAGATTACTGGAGGCATATGTGGGGATTTGAATACCCTGAAGAAAGAGTTCAAAGAGAAGAGGAACAGGCTGAGAGATGGAATAAAGACATAGAAGCTAAGGGTATTTCTCATGTTAACTTTGTTACTGGAGGGGGAAATGATAATCTTGCTGAGATAGTCAATCTTTATCCGGATCAATTCTCTGGATTCGCTCATCACGACCCTTGGATAGAGGGAGCCCCAGAGGAACTCGAGAGAGCAATCAAAGATCTGGGACTAAGTGGATACAAGATGAGTGGGAGCAGCCAAGATCTTCCAGTAGATGATAAGAGGCTCTATTCCCTCTGGGAGAAAGTTGAAGAGCTTGAGGTGCCGGTTGTTATTCACTTTGGTGTGCTTGGTGGAGGAGGTGGCCCAGCGAGGGAGCAGCGTAACATGAATCCTCTAACATTTTGGAGCGTAGCCTCTGATTTCCCTACTATTCCTTTTATTATCCCACATTTTGGTGCCTGCTATATCCGGGAATTGCTTCAGCTCTGCTGGTCATGTCCCAACGTCATGATCGACACGTCTGGTTCAAACCAGTGGACGAGGTGGATGCCATACCAACTAAATCTTGAGGATCTGTTCAGGAAAGCCATAGAGACCATTGGACCTGATAGGTTGATATTTGGAACGGACTCCAGTTATTTTCCAAGGGGCTTCAGCGAGCCATATCTGAGAGAACAATTGAAAGCCTGCTACGGAATAGGTTTGAACCAGGAAGATATCGAGAAGATCTTCCACAAAAACGCGGAGAGGCTTTTAAAACTCTAAGCTTTGAAAGGGTTTTTATTTCCTCTTCTGAATCCTCAACCCATCATCTGTGATATTCATGACTAAAGAAGAACTCCCCCCCGTTCACGAGATCTATACAAATTTTATTCTAAAGAACGAGGGAAAGACGCTTTCTACTCGTCTCTGGGGTAAAATACCGATAACTATGGGAGAAGGTTACAATTTGCTTAAGAATATCAGAGAAAATTACACTATATCCTCAGAGATGCAGGTTTTTCAAGAATCCCTGAAAAAATATAATAAAAGAATGGGTTTTTTGACAGGCAGAGTCGAGGAATCCATCGATTCACTTGAAAGGGGGGTAGTTGAAGGTGGACAGCAGCCTAACTGCCTAGGTGGCCCTAGCCTTTCCTTAAACAAAATGGCTTATTCCAAATCGTTATGTGATCTTAATGGTGGAGAGTATGTCCCCATTTTTTATCATGCAGATTATGATGGGGTTCAGGCTGAACTGACTAACATTCGAGTTCCCAGTCCATCAAATAGAGGGCTGCTTATCACTTATCCTATTGAGAAGCAGTACGCGAACAGTCCTATCTATGCTGTTCCTAATCCACAGGAGGACTGGTTGCTTGAAATTATCGAGAAGGTGGAGAGCAATTATAGGGGCATGACCAATGAGGTAAAGAGGGAAGTAATAGAAGAGGTTGAACATAACCTTGAGCACATAGTCACCATAATCAAGACATCTTATTACTCAACAGACAACCTCAGTGATTTTGCAGCGAAGATCTTGGGGACACTTGTTAATATTGAGGGGGACTTGGGGGTACCTTTCATAGCACCTAGCGTCCCCGAAGTAAGACGGTTCTTCCAGGAGGGTTATGAGCAAATACTGAGCGAGCCTATAAGAAGCAAATTCATTAAAGCATCAAATGAAACAGTTGAATTAATAGAGGAGGCTGGTCACAAGCCACAGATAGGGTACAGGGGTAAAGATTACGTTCCCTTCTTTTTCGAATGTAAGAATAAAGAATGCAATAGATCCAGAGTGGAACTAAAGTATAATAGAAATCCAAAATCGAGTAATGCAACACTGTATGGAAAATGCGATCAGTGTAACCAAGAATATGAATACTCAGTTAATGCTACCAGCCCTGACTTATCTGAGTTAATTGACTGGATATCACCCCGCGTTGATAGCCGTCAAGTCATTGTTGACTCCATCTACCCTGTTCTAGCTCATATAGGTGGACCAGGAGAGACGAGTTACTACGCTGAGGTGATTCCAGCAGTCAAGCACATAGATATTCCCTTCCCAGTTTTTCTACGTTACACACGGGCATTCTACAACACCCCGTGGGGTGAAAAAATGGCAGATGACCTCAAAATGCAGGGCTACAGAACAATACTTAATGAAGAACTGTTTAACTCCCTCGGAAAGTGGGTGGAAGCCCGCAACAATAATGAAGCTCTGAAATTAGCGGAAGCCCATAGAGATATTAGAGAAGCCATATTATCAAGTTATAACGAGCTTCTCGAGTCCCTTAAAGCATTGGAAAATGACATAGATGAAATCAAAAAGAAACTCAGCACTGTGGAAGACCGTAAACCATTAATCGATGAACTTAGGAAAAAGCAGAAAGAATCAAATGAGATAGAGCACTATCTGAGTGTAGCCTATGGACGGTTCAGTCCAGAGAAATTCGCTCAAGAGGTAAACTGGGCATGGATAGATTTGGCTCTCGTCTCAGGAGTAAGAGATCTGCTAGGTGTTTACTGCAGGATCTATAATGAACATACTCCAAACAGTAGCATGTTTTTTGTTAATACTTAATCATTATATCTTCGCCTGAGGGGCGGTGACAATCGGAGCATAATCTGCATACGTTCTACTATATTGACCCATTCACTCATCTCATCCATCAATGATCTAGGGCTGAGGATACCAGCATTAAACTCCCGTCAAATCTCTCTGGATGCCTTTGCTCTGTACACAGTTAGCATCCTATCACCAAACCTTCCTAACTCCCAGAAATCCTCACTCAGAAAGACTACCATTGGGACTCTGATGGCTCCTACAATTCTCAACTCGTCTTGAAGTTCTTCTCTTCCCTCACGGTCAATTAATCTTAGATTGGCGTCTTTTCCTATTGCATCTTTAATCTTCTTTAGCATTGGTCCCTGTCTAGAACAGTCGCCACACCATACTCCAGAGTACATTAGTATGTTTAGCTCTCGGTTATAACCTTCAAGATTCTTTATTTGCTCAGGTTCCAGTTCTGGTAAGCGGTCCATCGTCTCGAACCAACGCTTAGTTAAAGAAGCATCATGTTCAGCGAGGTATCGATCATAAGGCTTAGCTTCTATCCAATATTTTCTCCAAAAGTTGCTTCTTTTATCATAGTAAACTGAGTTATCAGACATATCTTTGACGTGCTAGGGCTCTATTTATTGCTTAGCTGATTATAGACTCGTAAACTTGTTTATACTGGTTCAGGATTTTGCCAATACTATAATTTTCCAATACCGTCTTTCTAGCATTTTCTCCCAGTTTCCTGATATAATCAGGTCTATTGTTTAGAAGTACAAGTTTCTCAGCTATCTCCTCCGGGCTTTTAACTGGGACTATGTAACCATTATTATTATCCTGAACAATTTCAGGGATCCCACCAACCCTTGTAGCCACAACAGGTACCCCCGAGCTCATAGCCTCCAGAATCGTCAGAGGGGCACTCTCAGTTTGACTGCATAGTACAAGTACGTCAGCACACCGTAACATGTCTGGTACATCACTTCTATACCCTGTTAAGAGTACATTTTCCTTAAGATCCAGTTCCCTTACAAGGCTCTCAACATTGTAACGTTCAGGTCCATCACCTACAAGTAATAATTTTGAATCAGGTGCCTCTTTTGTAACTATTCTCATGGCATAAATTAGGTCCTGTATCCGCTTCACTTTTCTAAAATTACTAACGTGAATGACCACTATATCCCTCTCACTTCTCTCATCCAATACCTGGCATGGAGCAGGATGGAACTCATCTGGATCCACAAAGTTAGGTATGACTTTGATATCTTGCTCAATACCGAGGCTTTTATGTGCTTCATCAGCCATGAACTTGCTAACAGCTGTAATAGCGTCTGCCCTTTCCACGCTCATTGTGTTAACTGGTTCATACGCTGGGTCACTTCCAAGTAGAGTCACATCAGATCCATGTAGTGTTACTACGTAAGGTTTTCCAGTTATCTCTCTAGCTAGGAAAGCTGCACTGCTATGAGGTATACTATAATGTACGTGGAGGAAGTCTAGAGAGTTTTGTCTTGTTATTCGTGCCATCTGACTGCCCAGAGCTATAGTATATGGTGGGTACTTGAAGAGAGGGTACTCAACTACACCAACGAGATCGACGTATACGTTTTCATAGTCTATTCCCTGAATCGCAACCGGTCGTTCATAGGTTATAAAATGGATATCGTTTCCTTTTTTCGCGAACTCTACCCCTAATCGGGTTGCTAAAATACCACTCCCACCGACTGTAGGATAGCAGGTTATACCAATCTTCAATTTCTCCACCAGAATATACGTGAATTTGAGTAATAAAATAAAAGAGTGTATATTAAGTGCTTTTCATCCGTTTCTCTATACCGAGGATCGCGGCGATCTGACCCTCATGGTGTATGATCTCAGAGACGGCGAGCATCAGATAGAAGCCTTTTGTGCGTTTACCATAGAACCAGTCCATTTCTTCTTCCAATTCCTCATCATTGAGCTCTTCCAACATTTCCATAAGCTTTCTCTTTCCTTTTTTGAGATCGCCTAAGATTTTTTCAAGAGAGTAACCAGTATTTCCAACGTAATCATCCGGTAGCTCTGATTCTAGCTCTTTATTTCCTGAAATGATCTTGGGTATGAGCCCGAAGAACTCGCTGTTTAAATGTGTAAGTATCCAACGGAGGGTATTAGCCTCTCGGCAGCTCTTCCAGTCAAGCTGTTCCTCAGTAAGATCAGTTGTCGCCCTATCCAGCCTCATAAATCCAATATTTGCAAACTCTTTAATGGTTTCAACATTTGCCATAGTTTTCCCCCATAACATTTCAAAGGGTAAAAAATAAAGGATTAGAAAAAAGGTTTATTAAGAAACTCTGGATCCCGTTCTTTTAGACGCTTTATTGTGCCTCTTATGTATGCTATCTGTCCTCTATGATGGAAAATTTCTCCAAGATAGGCAAATAGACCTGTTTTTCTTTTTCGGGTTTCTCCCCATAGAGGGATCTCTTCTTCCAGCTGTTCCTCAGTTAGACTTGGTAAACCATCTAGCACATGCTTTTTTCCCTCGTTTAGGTCACTCATGAGTTTCTCATAACTATAATTTTGTTCACGGTAATCCTCAGGCCATTCATCAGGTACGTAATTTGGATCTCCTTTGATTATTCGAGGTAAGCTAAGGTTAACTATTCTGCTGAGATGATTAAGTATCCATTGAATATCATTACTAGCCTCAGTGAGTCTATAATTGAACTCCTTCTCATCTATTCCTTCTAAGGTTCTTTGGAGACTCTCAAAAATATACTCAAGTTCCTCTTTCAGAATCTCTGATTTTGCTGACATTTTCATTCATTAAATGAGGGTTAACGGTAGTTTATAATTACTTCTGGTTCAAAACTATTCAAACAACACAAATTAATGATGGTTTCTAGTATTATGAACTCCTCAGCAAGAAAATGTTAGATAACAGTTTTTATTTCCTTCCTAAGATATAGAATGTTAAGAACCCTAGGAATATTAGCATATTGGCTCCAGCTCTCAGATTATAAAGATCTGTTTTAAGTGCGAAAAATGGAAGATCCACATATAATCGGTCATACGATAATACAGCTACCATTGCATCTTGTATTAACCATAAACCTGCAGTTAGTAAAGCGAAACCAATTATCGCTACGATAATTAGGTCCCTGCTTAATTTTAGTTCACCATTTTTCACTTCTTTAATCACTGAGATTATGTACGATATCCATAGTAGAGTGTAGGCTATATCGTGGTAAAACCATACATTAATAGTTCCTTCATAAAAGGGAAGGTGAACATAGTCTCTTCTTAAATGTATAACGGAGTTTAACGTCTGCTCCAACATCCAGTAACCAGTAATAAAAGATGATAAAATAACAATTGCCAGTAAATAGTGTTTAATTGAATTCAATGTAGCCTGTTGCTTTCCGTTATCTGACATATGTCATGGGAGTATTGATATGAGAATTAAAAATTTGACCTTAGATTATGCGACAAATCTATTAAAATTAAGTGTAGTATCACCGGGAGCTTTTTTATGGTAATGATGTAAAGTCTTTACCATGTTGAAAGAGAAGGTTTGGAACTGGATCGAGGAACACAAAGAGGAATTTATTGATGTTTCGGATAAAGTTTGGAAATACGCAGAGCTTGGGCTTGTAGAAACCAAGAGTAGTAATCTCATTGCAGGAAAATTGAGAGAACATGGATTCGATGTACAGCTTGGAGTTTCTGGTATGCCTACTGCCATATACGCTTCATGGGGTGAAGGTGAACCAGTCTTAGGTTTTCAAGGAGAGTACGATGCTCTTCCAGGGATAAGCAACAAGATAAAGCCTGAAAAAGATCCTCTCGTAAAGGGAGCGCCCGGTCATGGCTGTGGTCATAACATTCATGGAGCCACAGTCCTGGCTTGTGCAGTTGCTCTTCGTTACATTATGGAGGAGGAAGACATCGAAGGCACAATCAAGTTCTATGGAACTCCAGCTGAAGAAAATTATGGAGGAAAAGTCTTCATGGTCCGAGACGGACTCTACGATGACCTTGATGTCTGCCTTAGCCACCACCCAGGTAACATGAATACAGCTAGACTTAGTAGCAGTAATGCTGTAAATGGAGTAAAGTTTGTCTACCATGGCAAAACTGCTCACGCGGCAGGTAGCCCGGAAATGGGACGCAGCTCTCTAGATGCCATAGAGTTAATGAACATCGGGGTTAACTTCCTCAGAGAGCATATTATTTCGGATGCCAGAATCCACTATGTTATCGAGGAGGGAGGAGGGCAGCCCAACGTTGTCCCAGATTACGCTCGTAGCTGGTACTATATTAGGGCACCCGAGAGAGATCAGCTTGACCCGATATACGATCGGGTAGTAAAAATCGCCAAAGGGGCCGCGATGATGACTGAGACTGAATTAGAGATTCAGTTTATCGATGGCTTATACAACATATTACCAAGTAAAAGTCTCGCGGAATTAGTAGTCAAGAACATGAGGGAAGTAGGAACACCCACTTATACTGAGGAAGAAAAAGAGTTCGCAGCAAAGGTAGCGAGCCATTTCTCAAAGCAAGAAAAGATAAACAGCCTTCGAAAAGCAAAGGTCCCCAACTGGGAAAAATATGTAGATGTAGATTTAGTAACAGACGTCCTCGATCCTTGGGGAGAAGGAGAGACTAGCCCTGGTTCCAGTGATGTTGGAGACGTATCATGGGTATGTCCCACACTAGAATTTGGCACCACATGCAATATCCTTGGAGCTGCAGGGCACAGCTGGGCCTTTGTTGCAGCAGCTGGAAGCACAATAGGTCATAAGAGCCTAATATTTGCAGCCAAGACTATGGCAGGAGCCGCCGTAGAACTCTTAACAGATGCAGAACTAAGAAAACTAATTAAAGATGAACATAAAGAACGACTCAAAGGGAGAAAGTACACTACACCGCTCCCTGAGGGACTCCAGCCACCATTGGACATCGCAGAGGAAAACTGGGAGAAAACTCCTAAACAATAAAAGTTATCACAAATTTTTTTCTATTATTTAAGGTTATATTGCTGGTTTACAAACATTAGCCTCTTTTTCTTACTTTAGAAAAAAGTAAATGAGGTTATTAATCTAAATATTGATGGAGACTATTCTTCTTCAATCTCGCTTATTTCTAAAATTACCTGCCCTTTTGGATCGGGGCACATAACCTGCCATGTAGTCGGCATCCAGTCATCTGGCTCATCAAGCTTTCTCTGCTTTGCAGGAAGAAGAGGTAATACAGAGTTTAAAGCCCAATAACAGAAAGTACCTTCAGGGATACTGAGCTTCCCCCCACGAACAATGAAATAATCACCAACTTTCATGGTATCACAGACTCCATTAATCTTGACGGCTTCAACTTTAAGATCCTTCAAAACATTCACCAGAATAAGCTGATGTAGAGAAAAAGTAAAAAGGCTTCGGACAGGTTTAACTGTCCAAACTACTCCGGACAAGATTCAGCATAGTTTATAGAACAAATTTTACCAGTCTCCCTAACAAGGAAGACTCCTGTGACTGCGGTAAATCCCACCATAAGGCTCTGCAAATAGAGCGGTAGAGAACGCCCAATATTTTCATAGAGATATCCGCCTATTAGACTGCCTGTTGCACCCATTAGAGATCCTGGAGATATACCAACTTGGAAGGAACGCATTGTGCCAGCTATGCTCCAAAGTGCATTAACTCTACCTCTGTGATGGGGTTCAGTAAGGTCTGTGAACAATGCTTGACCTGATGACATTCCTATACTACCTAATAATGTGACAACAAGGTTCACTAGTAGAACATGATAAAACGACCTGCTGATGATGAATCCTATTATAGCTACAGGCATAATGAATATTGCTGGAATTAAGAGACACAACCTTCCCCGTCTGTCAGCCACCTTAGCAAGAGGAACGGCTGCAATCATTCCTATAAGAGTATTTATTCCAGTGATAAGCCCCCAATCAGATAATGAGAGCTTTATCACATCCTCGGTGGCATAAACTACCCAAAAAGGGCCCCCAATGGCTGCACCTAACCCGAAGAAAAGGCCCATAATTCCTAAGATTTTCAATGGACGGCTTATTGTAGTAATGGTCTCTTTAAGACCATTCCAGATATCGTTTGCAAGTTCGTTTATTGAAAAATTATCTTGATCTTCCTCAGGAAGAGTCTCCTCTATGTACAAGTATCTGAGGATAGAAGCAATAAATGAAGCAGCGAAAAGGAAAAGATAACCTATTCTAAGGGCCTCTGTTATACCGATCTTATCCATATAAACACCCATAATGTAAGGCGAAGCTAATCCAAAAAGGGGAGGGGCAATAGACCAGAGTGCATAGCTTTGAGCCCTGTTTTCTTCATCAGTTGAGTCATCGATAATGCTCGAGAAGGAGGGCTGTCTAAAGCCCAGTGCCAGAGAGTTGATTATAGATGCTACAACTAACCATGAAATATTTTTAGCGAAAGAAAATATTAGAAAATTTAGAGAGATAATAAAACTCATAGTGTACAGCATCTTTTTTCGACCGTAGGTATCCGCTAGTTGACCTCCGATTAGAGTTGGGATAATTGTGGATATAGCTGCGACCGATGTGATTAAGCCTATGTGAAAGTAACTACCACCAAGATGGAGAATGTAAATACTCTGAAAAGGAATAACAAGCTGACCTGCAAAAGTCCATATACCAGCACTCAACATCATAACGCCCAGGTTACCCTTAATATTATCTCTTAGCCTAAGCATGAAAAATTAGACAAAATCACCATTATTAAACCCATACAAATCGACGGATGATGGACCCTCTATTTAATAAGATTAGGTTACATATTAATTCTCAATGTCAGGCTTAGAAATAATTGAACTTTTTGAGGTCCCGAAGAAAAAACGTACAGTAATAACCGGGTTCGCTGGAGCAGGTTATATAGGTAATACTGCTCTCATGCACGTAGTTAGAAAAAAAGGTCTAAAACAGGTGGCGTACCTTCATGGAAATAAAATGCCTCCCATTATGGTCTTAGAGGGTGGTTCACCAAAGCATAGCTTCAGGATTTATACTGACTCATCAGATGAGATTTTATTTTTGATCACTGAAGCAATGATATCCGATGACTCAGCGTGGTTAATTGGGCAGGAAGTGGTAAAATGGCTGAAGGGAAAAGGCTTGAAAGAGATTATTGCTTTCGAGGGCTTCCCTTTCGCACAGACTGGAGAGAATGTTTTTGGATTTACCACAACTGGCAAGAATCTTCAGGAGTACAGTATACAGCCCTTAAACCAGGGAGCAATATCTGGAGTTAATGCTTCTATGCTAGAGAGGACCATGAAAGATGGCATTCCTTGGACTACGATATTTGTACCCACTCGCATTGTGAGTAGCATAGATTACAATGGAGCAATCTCCGCAATTAAAGTACTAAACAACATGTTTCAGATGAATGTAGACACTGAAGAACTAGAAAGAATATCAGAAGCTGTATCAAGGGTAGTTCAAAGCCAGCAACAGAGACCTAGACAAAAGAAAGGAGGATTCTTGGACAGAATACTACCTGGAGATCAAGACGCATAAAATTTTATAGAAAATTCATTTTTTATGGAAAATTGCTACGTTAAATCCTTCTTCGAGAATATATCAAAGCCCTTCGGACTATGGGAATAATTTTTATTTCGAGGGGGTCATCTCTCTTTGAGTAAGACGCTAAAGGGGTAAAATATTGGGGCTTTGAAACTGCATCAATTCTCTTTATGTGGAAAAGTTACTGTTTCAGCAAGTCTTCTATGCACGGATAGGGTATCCCAGCGAAACCATCAAGGTGGGAGCCCCCGCCAAGGAGGACGGCTCCATCTGAGTATATTATGGGTTTACATATCTCATACTTCTGCAACTCTTCGACGGTGTCTCCCCCGATGGCGACGAACCCGGTGCCCAGTATAGCCTCTATGAGCCTGATCCCATTATCAAAATTTTCCTCATAAACACCGCAAGGGCCAGCCCTAATCCTCCAGTCATAACGGCCAGTATTAATTAAACGGGAGTAATGGCGCACAGTCTCCCCCCCAATATCATAGATCATATACTCCTCGTACTCTGGTTTACTCAGTTCATCAATGGACACATTAAGCCTGTTACTCATAGAGATATTACCCGGCTGACTTAAAACAAAATCCAGTGGGTGACCAACATCATAGTCCTGGACTATTGCTTCATATTCCTTGATCTCCTTATCCATCCCATTGAAGACCTCCTGAAGGAGAGCCTCATTCATGGGTCCCACATCGTATCCCCTGAGTTGCGCTGTGAGTATCCCCGTCACACCGCCCGTCAGCACGTCCATCTTCTCTACGAGGTGAGGTATGGCCTCAAACTTGGGTTTCTTTCCCCCGATTATTATGACCTTCTTACCCGGGTCATTTATTATCTTATCCTGTATCCTGAGCTCCTTCATTGAGATGTGCCCTATATAGGTGGGAGCCACGTATTTACCAAACATGAGGCTGGAGTCTCGCCTGTGCCAGAGAGGGAGTCCATCGTTTATGAAAGCGGAGAGTCCGATGTCCTCAAAGAACGCGATGTAAGGGCAGCTATCCCTATGGAAGTCTTTCTCGAAGTCCCATATTCTGACGTTATCCATAAGGAGGGCCTCACCCTTCCCCAGGGTTCTCAGATGCTTCTCAAGGTTCTTAGAATATTCCTCCCAGTTCTCACCCTTAGTGCGTTCCAGGAAATGCATCCTGATACCTGATATGCTCATAAGTACGTGATAGTGATCAAGAAGGTTCACAAAATCCTTGTCTGGTTCCCGGCCCGGAGGATTCTTCCTTCCTTGATGGGCCATTAGTACCAGGGGCCCCAGGTTACGGTACGCTCTCAGAAGGTAGCCATTCTCCTCGAGCCTTAAGTTCACACTATCATTCTTGAACCCTATACGACCATTTTTCCCAACAGGGCAGTTAATATCAAACCTGATGGCAATAGGACCACTTCTATGATCCAATGCCTTGTAGATGTTCTTGAACTCATAGGACTCGAGCCTCGAGAAGTAGTTCATTTGCACTTTCACCAGACTGGCTTAATCCCTGGAGCTTAAATAAATATTGGGAGAGGGTGTAAGAAAATAATTGATTCAAAAGTCAAAAAGACAAAATCCTGAAAAAGATGAAAAAACACTATTTTTTAAACCTATATTTTCGTTAAAAGTAAAAAATAAACCCATAAAATCATGCATACATAAATTTTCTTAAATTCTTTTATGTTAATGTAAATATGGCTCGAATGATGAAAGTTGGTTTAATTGGTTGTGGTGCAATTGGTCGTACCTTAGCTAAAGCAATTATTAGTGAAAAAGCGGGAGAAACTGCTTTAACTGCTTTATGTGACATCGATGAGGCTAAACTAGATTCTCTTTATAATGAACTTGGGCAGGAGACTATTATTAAAACTCTAGATTCTAAGTCCCTTATAGAAAACCCCGAAATTGATCTAATAATCGAAGCAGCTACAAAAGAAATTGTCAAAGATATTGCCGAGAAAGCATTAGACCATGGGAAAAATCTGCTAATAATGAGTGCTGGAGCTTTTACTGATGAAAATTTTTACAATGTTTTAAGTGATAAAGCAGAAAAAAATAACTTAAAGATCTATATACCCTCAGGTGCTATAATAGGTTTAGATGGAGTTAAATCAGCATCAGTTGATAAACTCTATAGAGTTGAGATTGTTTCCACAAAAAACCCCAAAAGCCTAGTGGGAGCACCGTACCTAATAGAAAATAATATCGATATAAGCAATCTGAAAGTTCCAAAGACGGTATTTAATGGAAATGCGGAAAATGCAATAAAAGGCTTCCCAAAGAATGTGAATGTCGCCGTAATATTGAGCCTTGCAGGAGTTGGAGTTAAAGAAACTCGTGTTAAGATAATTGCAGATCCAAAAGCTAAACGTACTCAACATGAGATCAAAGCTGAAGGCGACTTCGGTAAACTTCACGCAATTACCCAGAATAATTTGCATCCAGAAAACCCAAAGACTAGCTATCTTGCACCACTTTCAGCTATCCGTTTATTAAAGAAGATATCTGAACCCATACAAATTGGAATATAAATTTCCAGATAATCCAGTGTTTACTATATACAGTAATCTAATATTATGAAATAAGGGTTATTATTTCACAGGCACTGTATAATGTTGAATTTCAATACGCCTCAAAGGACCTTTGAGATAGGCGGAGTAAAAATTGGAGGCCCTCTTGGAGTTAATCCTACAGTAATGATAGGGAGTATATTCTACAAAAATGATCCTTTGATCACCGATGCTCGAACTGGCGAGTTTAACCGTTCAGAGGCAAATAAGTTAATCAGCAAAGTTGAAGAGGTTTCTAATTCATATGGTCTTCCCTTCATGCTAGATATAGTATGCTCAGTAGACGATGCAGTAGAAGACTATTTTGCGTGGGCAGTTGACTCGACGGATGTGCCTCTCCTAATTGATGCAGTATCGAATGAAGCTGCATTAAAGGGAATACAGTACGCTAAAGATCAGGGTATACTAGATAGAGTCATTTTTAATTCGCTTAATGAAGCTACATCAGTTAAGATTTTTAACAAGATAAGAGAAGTTGGATTAAAAAGTGCAATACTTCTGACTTACAGCAACAAAGCTGTTACATCATCAAGCGAACGTGTAAAAATACTAGAACCAGTTCTCAAGCGTGCTAGTTCTGTTGGCATAAGCAAACCCCTTATAGATACCTTTGTAATGGATGTCCCCACCCTTGGGCTAGCAAGTAAAGCGTTTTTAGAGATAAAAGAGAAGTATGGATTACCCGTTGGGTATGGTGCTCATAACGCTATAGGATCCTGGAAACAGTTAAAAAGACAAAAAAACCAGCAAATTACTACAGCATGCACTACAATTGTGAACACATTCCCTGCAGTTCTTGGAGCTGATTTTATTATATATGGTCCCCTCAGAAGGGCAGATCATCTTTTTCCGGCAGTTAGCATAGTTGATACTGCACATGCTCAAGTTGCGCTTGAAAAGAAAATTAGGCTCGGTAAAGATCATCCTCGTTATAAATTAGCCAGTAGCATAAATATTACAAAAAAGGTTTCCGAACCAAAAGGACCTAGAGATGATGAACTTCAGGAGCTTAGAAATGCGATAAGAACTTATGACGCTAACCAAGCAGCACTCACAGCGGAAAAGTTACTTAGTAAAGGAATGAGTCCGATATATATTATTGAAGAAGGTTTGACGAAGGGATTAAGGGAAATAGGTGAAGAATTCGGTAAAGGAAACATATGGTTTACTGATCTTGTCTCGGCAGCTGAAACAGTTGAAGCCTCAATGAAAGTAATTGAACCGGAGATCAAGAAAACACAGAAAAAGAAAAAAACTCAAGGAAAATATCTTATCGGAACTGTTTACGGAGATATCCATGATATAGGGAAAAATATATTGGCACTACTTCTCAGAGCTAATGGTTTCGAAGTTATTGATTTAGGAGTCAATGTTGAGACCGATAAATTTGTGGAAGCAGTAAAAAAATATAAACCAGATATCCTTGGAATGAGTGCTCTACTAACCACTACTCTCAAAGAATTAAGAAAAGTCGTTAACGCTTTAGAAAAAGAGGGATTAAGAAATAAGGTTAAGATCATTATTGGAGGCGCTGCTACAAGCGAAGAGCTTGCTCGTGAACTAGATGTGGAGGCATATGCAGAGAGTGCTCTAGATGGTGTTAGACTAGGCAAAGAATTGATGAGTAAAAGTTAAAGTTCACAGTATTTCTGGTTCTTTACAACAAGGACTGGTACAGTGCAACTCTCTACAACATCTCGGCTAACACTTCCTAACATCCAATTAACGATGCCCCCTGTACCCCTATTCCCCATCACTATAAGATCTACGTTCTCCTCTCGTGATAAATCAACAATAGTCTTACTCGCGGAGCCTGTTTTGATTATAGATGTGATTTCTATTCCTGCGTAATTCTTTCTCAGTCTTTTCCCATGTTCTTCGATAAATCTTTTTCTTTCAATTTCAAGCTCATTTTGAAGCTCAGGCATTCGCTCTGATAAACCCCTTGATCCGGCTAGAATAGGTATCTCTGGAATAACGCTTACAAGTATTAGTTCTGACTCATTATTTTTTGCCAACTCGGCTGCATAATTTAAAGCATATATAGAAGGATCAGAACCATCTACACCCACAAGGATCTTACTAATCATAAACATAGAATAGTGGAAATAAAACAAAAAGATTGGCAAATAAATTATTCTAAAAAAAGAGTTTAAGGTACTGCTGGTGGGACACCTGGTGGTAGGTTCTTTATGAAGTCTTCAAGCCTATTACAGACTTCCTCTAAATCCTCTAGAGGTCTTACCAATGCAAATCTGATGTGTCCCTCACCATTTTCCCCATATTGGGTACCTGGAGCGCAGCGTACTTTCTTTTCCTCAAAAAGCTTCATAGAAAAGTCCATACTTGGTACTCCTAGCTCGCTAATATCGGGGAAAACATAGAAAGTTCCTTCTGGGTGAGCACAGTAGACGCTTTCGATCTCGTTCAATCTCTTTACCATGAATTCAACTCTCTTCTGATATGCATTCTTCATATCAGATACAAAGTCCCAAGCTTTTTCTAATGCAACGACGCCTGCCTTTTGGAAAGGTACAGGAACACTACAGATTCCTACAGGAACACTGGCGATTAATTTCGTTAATTCAGGTCCAGCTATTATATATCCAGCACGACATCCTGTCCAAGCAAAGGTTTTACTGAAGCTCATCAGGACCATAGTCCTCTCCCACATACCAAGATGGTTTATTATTGGTTTATGCTTATATTCACCCCAAGTGAATTCAGTATAGATCTCGTCTGCCATGATGACTAGATCTTTTTCTACCGCGATCTCTGCTAAGCTGGATAATTCATCTTCAGTCCAGACGGTTCCAGTTGGGTTATCTGGGTTACAGAATAAGATCGCCTTGGTTTTATCTGTTATTGCGTTCTCGATGTTTGTGAAGTCTGGTCTGAAAATACCATTCCGGTCTTTTCTTTGTTTGGCACGGGTTAATTTTGAGCCAAAGTAAGCTGCAGGAGAATTATAACCCTGATAAGCAGGATCCATAATTAATATCTCTTCACCTGGGTTCAATACGGCGCCGAAGGCTTGGAAGATTGCTTGACTGCCACCACTTGTAATTACTACCTGGTTCTTGGGATCTATTGTTACTCCATATTTTTTGTAGTATTCTCCTATAGCTTCCTTGAAGTCAGGTTCTCCAGTGAAGCTGTAATGGGTCTCACCTTCTTTCATGGCTTCATAGACGGCCTTGTTTATTATCTCTGGTTGGTTGAAGTCAGGATCCCCGGCTCCTAAATTGATGAGCCCCTCAATGGGTCCGACGCTTGCTCTTGTACTAGCGCCTCTCATCTTCATTAAGTCTTGGATTTCCTTCTTTGCGAACTTTTCAACAGACATTCTTAATCACGAATCCTTTAAGCTACTCAAGTGCTGTATAAAACGTCTTCGTTTCTACATATTTTTCAGACAATTTAAGAGGAAAGGGGTTAGCCCAGTAGAGCATTAAATAATAGCTTAAAAGTGGCATCAGTTTGTACCCTCATTTGAGGCTGGAATCCATACAAAATAATTTTGCCTTTTCCTTTTTTTGCCTCTATCAGTGCTGCTTTATGACTCAGACGTTCTTCCCCTGTGAGCCATCCACTTTGCATTATCCTTTTTTCTGGATAACTGAGAACCACCTGATAGTCTTCATTGTTTACCCTTGGTTTCACAGAGAAGGCGGGATGATGTCTGAAAACTATCATTAGATCTTTCTGTACTCCATATGCCAACTCGTGGTCATGGACTTTCACGTGTAAGGTGCTACCTGGGCAAACGAACTCTTTTTGACTTACGTCCTTTAGGACATTCTCAATTGGTAGCCCGATCTCTTCGATGGCGAAGTTGCATGCATCACCGAAAGTAATCAAGGTACCTCCTACCTCAACGAACTCTTTTAGTTTCTCCACTCCTTCCTCACCCAGACCACTCCTATATTCTGGGGGATAATTGGGCATGGTGAATCCTTTACCCCATCTATCCTCGAAGTATTTTTCGATATCTTTTCCAAGAATCAACTCTTTAGAATCGCTAGGTATTATTATTACATCATATTTTTTTGCTAATTTTCCCTTATTAATGTCTTCATCCATTAAAGTCCGGTACCTGAATCGGTATTGCTCTAGTAGCCAGCGAGTCCATCCCTCATCGGCGTTACCTCCCCAGTACCTCTGATACATTCCTACCCTGAGCATCTTGACCTGCTTACTTTCAACCATCTCGGGCGAAGCATAGAATCTGAGATGGAGTCTTCGTGCCAACTTGCCCAGTTCATTCTCAAGGTTATCTTTGTTAGGGATATAGAAGCTTCCTTTCCCAAAGCGTCCCTCCTCCGTTATCACTGGTTCTACAAGTCTATGAACATCTAACCCTTTTCTTAAGATACGGTTCACGGCTTTGAATCCATCATTTTGAGATACATCCAGAAGCCAACCATGAGGTACTTCCTTTGCCACACCCCCTCTCGGATACCTTATGCTACTCAAAGTCTCAAAGCTACCAGAGAAAGGCTTCTGTACCTCATGTAACCGTACACCCATGAATTCAGCAATAGTGTATGTTGAGAGATCATAAGGGACTATTGGAGTGCCATCAGGGTTTTTGCTGAAGGCTCCAACATGATAAAAAGTTCTCTTTAGTAAGCTGATTACATAGGGTCTGCAGTGCTGACTGGCGAAAACTACGTGGGTTCCACGAGGATAACTAACACCGTCTGCGAAAAATTCTCTTGTACTGCGGCTAATCTCCACACCCATATCCATTAATGTGCTCATAAGTTCATACGCTACAAGCTCATCATGCTGTTCAGGTTTAATGACAAAAGCAAATGGAGGCTCCTCAAGTCCTTTCTCATATGCATTCATGGCTTTTTGGTACATATTTCGAAGCACTAATTCTCTGAACCTTGCACAGGATCTGAGTGTTCCATAGGCGCTGATCTTTTGTTGCTCGACGATATCTCTTAGTCTCCACCATCCTCCGTCCCAGGGATGAGGGAAGCCCATCTGGGCACGATACTCTGGCCGTCCCCTTCTACCAGGTTGGAGCTGATGGTAATGGATATATAGTGGTGTGGCTAGTTTTGCGCTTGCTGACTCTGTCAGCATACCACAGATGTTATGCCAGCAGGGGACATAGTTGAAAGTTGGCATAAACTCGCCAGGATAAGTTGCCGCTGATTCTATGCCATATTTTCCATCTTTCTCTAATAAAACATGGATTAAGCCTCCATATAGCTCCTGTTCAGTCCAGATGAGGGGGTCTACCATCTCATCAATGGGATTTGCAAAGGGAGGTATATAGAAACGTGCTCCGTAACTTCCCATATGGTGAAAGTCAATGTATGCCTGGGGATACCATGTTTTATAGATCAGTTCACTTACCATCTGGCTTTCCACCATTTTGTTGTGTATTGCATCACGGTTGTTATCATGCCCTGTGTATTTGTGGTAAAGCCAAGGAGGGCTACAACCCTCATACTCGGTGCCTAGATACCGGTCATAAAACTCTTTGACCATAATCTGACCATCGGGGTTGAAGCAGGGCACCAATAAAAATACCGTGTTCTCCAGGATCTCCTGGTTCTCGGGAAGTGTTATTAATTCATAAGCCAGCTCAGGCGCCATCTGAGTACCTCCCACCTCGCTGGCATGAATACTCATAGTCATGGAGACTATGGCTTTACCTTTCCCAATTATTTCTTCAATCTCTTCCTCTGGTACATCTCTTGGATGACCAAGTTTCCAGCTCATCTCCTTGATCTCTTCAAGCTTTGCCATGTTTTCCCGTGAGGTTATAATTGCTAAAAGGAACGTATTTCCCTCGGTACTCTTACCTAGTTCCTCAACTCTCACAAAGGGGGACTTATCCAGCATCCAGAAATATTTCACAATCTTTTGCCAGTGTACAAGTTTTTTGTCTTCTCCCATGATGTGCCCGAAAAAGTCTTCAGGGGATAGAATATTAGATGACATTTAGAGAAAAATTGGGAAATTCCTATTAAAAACCATTCATCAAAATACCAGTAGAATTAGATTTTTTATTATATGATAGGTTTGAGGGAACCACCCATTTTTTCTAGTAATGTGTTAAATTTACAATTCCCTCTATTATGATGATAATAATGAGTCAAAGAAAAGTTTCAATTGAGGACCTCCGTGATTTCAAGTTTATATCAGATCCACAGGTTAGTTCAGATGGGAAAAAAGTAGCCTTTGTGCATACAGGTATCGATTATGAAGAAAATGATTACATTAAACATATATGGATCCTTAACATCGAGACTGGCGAGAAAACACAGTTCACGCAAGGTGAAGGAAAGGACTCAAACCCTCGCTGGAGTCCTGACGGGACTAAACTACTTTTCCTATCCTCGGGCAGAGAACCAGAGAAGAAAAACCAGCTTTACATAATACCTTCGACCGGCGGGGAAGCTAGTTTAGTTGTCGATTTAGATACCGGTGTACAAGATCCAAAATGGGCACCTGACTCTGAGTCTATACTTTTTACTAGTCGTGTTTGGGAGCCTGAAGAACCTGAGACGGATGTAGTCGTTGTGAACAGATTGTTCTACAAGCTCAACGGTGTTGGATTATTCGCTGGAAAAAGAGTGCATCTCTTCAAAGTTAAGGAGAGGAAGGAGCCAGTTCAACTTACGAAAGGAGAATTCGATATTGAGGGAGCATGCTGGAGCCCCGATGGTGAAAGTATTGCTGTAATTACGAACTTGGAAGAAGACGCTGATATGACTCATGCACGACGCATATATACTATGAATTCTGGTGGGGGCGAGTTAAGACGGGTAACGAGTCAAAAACACAGTATAGATGCCATATCATGGAGTCCAAACGGGGAGGAGATAGCTTACCTCGGTGACGATTTTCATGCAAGGGGAGCGACTAACAAAGATATCTGGATAATACCCTCAGAAGGAGGTGAATCAGTAAATGTAACTGAGAATTTTGACCGCAGTCTGAGCAGGGGAATAGGCAGTGATCTTAGAGTATCTAGCCAGAATCCAAGTCCACTATGGGCTCCAGGATGTCGTATCTTATACTTCCTGACTGGTACCGTTCCATACTCCAACGTATACAGGGTTGATAAGGAGACTAGGGTAGTCGAACAGGTAACTGAAGGGTTAAGCGTTGATAGCTTCAGCTTCTCAGATGATTTCAATATAATGGCATTTAACGCGATGACATCAGTAGAACCGTGTGAACTCTATATTCAGGAAGGTAAGGTGTCCCGAAAAGCCACAGACTTTAACGAGAAACTAATAAGCGAAATTCAAGTCACCAAACCTGAGAAATACACATGGAAGAATGTTAACGGGGAAAAAATTGAGGGGTGGATAATAAAACCACCAGATTTTAACCCTAACAAAAAATACCCGACAATACTACAGATACACGGCGGCCCTCTAGGAATATTTGGAGAGGGCATATACCATGAGTTCCAAATATTAGCATCATCAGGCTACTGTGTTATTTACACAAACCCGAGGGGAAGCGGAGGTTACAACGAGGAATATGCTGCCACCCTTAACGGTCGACATGGGACTGTGGACTACAAGGATATAATTGACTACACGGAGGATGCTCTATCAAGGTATGTCTACATAGATGAGGAAAAGATGGGGGTAACAGGTGGCAGCTATGGTGGATACCTTACAAACTGGATTATTACCCAGGCAGATCTATTCAAGGCAGCAGTATCTTGTAGGAGCACCTGTAATAGACACAGCCACCACGGCTACAGCGACTATGGTTACAAGCACGGAGAATCAGGAAACATGGGTTACCCCTGGAGAGATGAGCAAAAACTTCTAGCACAGAGCCCCATCACCTATGCTTCCAGTATTAAGACTCCTACACTACTCATACACAGTGAAAACGATTTAAGATGTAC
>CAZLHX010000042.1:0-4951 GCA_964559475.1 uncultured Candidatus Bathyarchaeia archaeon
GCTTTTATCAATGTCTTTGCGTGGCCGCTGTGGTGTAACGGAAGCATACGGGCCTGTGGAGCCCTCGGACGGGGTTCGACTCCCCGCTGCGGCCCATCCAAAAGGATAAATCCCAAAACTGGCATAAGACTGTGAAGCGGAGGTTGCCAAGCCAGGTCAAAGGCGTAGCCCTGAGGCGGCTATTCCGAAGGGATTCGTGGGTTCGAATCCCACCCTCCGCACTTTTAAAAAAATGGCTTTTTATGGGTTCTTTTTGACTAATGTTTCCTATTTTTCCCTGTTTTTTCTCATTTTTTTTCTGGGTATTATTTGGTTTCACTCCGCGGTTCAATTTTGTCGTTTTTTTTAGATTTTTCCACAACATAGAAAATTCACGAAGCAAATTAATTTGATTAGAACCGAGCAACTTAAAAAATAATCAGATTTAGTGATTATATGGGTGAATCATGTATTTTCCATATGATATATCTTTAATAAATCCAGTCTTAGCGTCTATCTTAACACTCACTAAACCGCCTTCAAAACTACCTGGTAATCTCTTTTGAATTATCTCAACCCCATATGTAGGCTCAAACATATTCATCTGGGGATATGTATCAAGAAAAACCGAGATCTCTTCTATATTAAACGAAAAAGAAAAAGTGGCTGCGATCCAAAGTGCTCTATCTGGTTCAATAAAACCATCATCTGGTTCAATATTGTAATAAATACTACAGTGAGTCTGAAGATTGCGAACCTGGATATAAGCATATCCAGCTTTCACAATAAAAATCATCAGAACCGTTAGTATGATATAATGAGTCTTTCTAATTTTCACAACTTAATGTAAAATAAAGATGTATATAATACTATATTTTAGAACAACATAAAGATATAGCTAGTGTTAAGAAAGGTTTCTTTTCATATATGCAATTTACCGTTCAACCCAACGGATTATGGAAAAATATAGTGTGCTACCTGAGATACAAATACATCTCACTTTGAGTCTTCCTGCAACTCTTCGTATATCTCTCTTGTTCTTTTAATCTCATCCAGATACAATGGTCAAAAGATCTTAGCATAAATAGGGGATAGACATTGATAAAATTATTAATAGTGAGTGCTTATACGCTGCCTTTTAAAGGAAGTCCCTTCGTCCGCCATCTACTAGGAGCGTTTTACCTGTTATGTAATGGGATTTATCACTCGCAAAGAACAATACCGCACTAGCAATATCCTCAGGTTTTCCAACAATGCCGAGAGATGCTCTTTCTCTCCTTCCTTGAAGTTTTTTTTCATACTCCTCGTCTGTACGACCGCCCCTTAACATAACTGTATCAACCGCTCCGGGTGCGACACAGTTTACGTTTATACCGTATGGGCCTAAATCATATGATGAACTCTTGGTTAGTTGAATAACACCTGCTTTAGAAACCGCGTAACTCGTCTCCCTGTCCATAGCTACTCCAAAACCGGAGTTGGATGAGATATTCACTATCTTCCCATAGCCCCTCTCCATCATGTACCTGGCAGCTACCTGGGTACAGAGGAAGACTCCCTTCAAGTTAACAGCTAGTTGTTTATCCCACACCTCATCTGTTGTCTCAAGAATCGAGCCACCTATGGCAATACCAGCATTGTTAACGAGAATATCCACCTTACCGTATTCTTTGATCGTAGCTCTGAACATTGCTTCAACCTCTGCTCTTTTCGATACATCGCATTTATAGGAAAAAGCCTCTCCCCCCATTTGCTTAATGGTTTCTACCACCTCATCTGCCTCGTCTTTACTCTTACTATAGTTAACAACAACTGTGCAGCCTTCGTTGGCAAATGCTAACGCTATACCACGACCAATACTACGGGACGCACCTGTCACAACTGCAACCTTATCTTTAAAATCGTACATTAAAACCACTTTTACCAGAGATAACATCTGCTATTAATAAGATGCTATTGTTTGTTCTCCTTTAATAAACATCTTTTGTTGTTTCCTGATTGATTTCTTTAAATATTCAGGAAATGAAAAAAACACCTTTTTTCCTCCAAAGAATCATATTTCCTAAAAAAACATGGTTGTACTGATTCTATGTTAAAGGAGTATGAGAGAAAATTACTCAAAGAGGTGTACTCTAGTAGCAGGAGTATAGAAAATCTGACTACCCTCTGTGATGAGTACGGGGGACGTTTCGCTGGATCTGAAGAGAATAAGAAAGCTGCTGAGTATATATTAGGTCTCTACGAGGGTTATGGCTTCGATGACCCTCATTTAGAATCCTTCACCTTTACAGGATGCAATGTTGGTGATTCAAGTCTAGTAATAATGGATTCTGGTAAAAAGATCCAGACTCTGACGCTTCCCATGACTCAGGCAGGGGAAGTTGAGGGGGATCTTATCTACGTTGACTCTATTGATGATGCTGAGTCTAAAGGTCTTGAGGGTAAAATTGTGCTAGGCACAAATAGGCTTGCTTTGAAAGCATGTTATGAAGCTGGTGCAGTAGGCTTCGTTTGGATGCACCCTTTCCCCATGATGGGTCCTCCGACAGGTGTGGTTCCATCTCTGTTCCCATCCGTCTCGATTAAACATGAGGACGGGTTAATGCTCAAGAGGCTCATCGAGAAAAAAGGAATCTCCGTAATAATTAATGCAGGATGTGAAGTCTTCGAGAGGGAGTCTTGGAATATATGCGGAGAGATCAACGGTAACGGGGACGGAAGCCATGTTTTACTGGGGGGACATTATGACGGACATGAGATTGCACAGGCAGCCTTTGACTGTGGTGCAGCCTGTATGGCCATCACAGAGATGGGGCGAATACTGAATAAACAGAGTAATCTCAAGGGAGACGTGAGGATCATATGCTTCTCAGCGGAGGAATTTGGTTATCACGGCAGTAGAGACTATGTAAGACGGCATATGGACGAGATGAAGAGCTTGAAGTTCACTTACCAGCTAGACTGCAATGGAGGCTTTAATCCTCAAATGGTAACAATTGATTTCTGGCCCCAACTTGAACCCTTCTACAACAAACTAAGGGAAGACTTAGGATTAGAATTACCTTTCGACCAACGAATGGGCCCTGGAGACAGCAGAGCTTTCAACGAGGTAGGAATACCCACAGGAAGCATACTAGATTACAGAGAAACAGGACGAATGCCATTACTGAGGACTGTAAGGCACACCATATACGACACAGTTGATAAGATAAGCCTGCGAAGCCTTCAAGATGACATAGCTATAGGAGCGATATCAACTATGAGGATCCTCTCATCAAAAGACTGGCCTGAACACAGAACTGAAGTGATAAAGAACTTCAATTAAGTTGTGGATAATATTGGAGAGGTTTTACTAATTTCGTCATAACCTGCTGTTTTCTTTGCGAAAGTTTTATTTTTTACAGCTTTAACCTGTTTATTTATAATTTACATATCTGTATGATATATAATCAGGTTTTAATATTTATATCTGAAAAACATTTATTTACCAGGTAATAGATAATAAATCAGGTATCTAGGTTTGGATCTGATTATAGAAACAAAAATCGGGAAAAAATACACGATATATCTCCCAAAAGCTGTTGTGGAAGCCACTGGTTTAGAAGAGGGAGAAAAGATACTTCTCAAAGTGAAAGAAAAGACAGTTATTGTTGAACCAGTTTTAGACCCGCTTGAACTGGCAATAAAAGGAGAAAAATATGCATCAATAAATCCGGAGATAATAGAGGATATTAGCATTGAAGAACAAGGAAGACAGGTTACAGATTCTGCTTGATACGTCCTTCCTCCTGCCATCTTTGGGCATAGATGTAGGTCAACAAGTTTATGAGAGTTTAAAAGAGTTAAATGAAAATGGTGCTGAAATATTTTATTCTCGGTTTAATATACTAGAATCAGTATGGGTAGTTATTAGATTAATTAAAGAAGGAAAATTTGATAGTAATAGATTTAATCTCGGTCTAAAGAGCATTATTGACGGCGATAGGTACAAACCTGTTGATGAAGATTCAAGTATTTTCACAAAAGTAGTCCAATTTTACCAATTAGGACACCATGATATTATAGATAACATACTATATTCGTCTTCTTTGACTCATAATCTTAAATTTCTTACATTAGATACAAAACTAAAAAGATTCATTGAACAAACTGGACTTAGAGATACTTTAATCATTCCTTAATTTTACACATTTCGACATATTCTTATTATGTCTAATATCTAACAAATTGAGAGTGAGTGCTTGGATCTACAGGTAAGGTTTCTAGGAGTTTCTGGTTTTCAATTATCCAAAGGTGGATCGAGCATCCTAATTGATCCTTTTGGAAGGAGAGCCGGTGACGTGGATGGAGATTTTGTATATTGTACTCACAATCACTCAGATCATACAAGCGGTGTACCCGTATTTATGGAACGCAACCCAGATGCCATGCTAGTAACAAACCATGAAGTAGTGAAAAAGTTCCAGAAATACGAGGAAAAAACATTTACCGCAAATGATGGTGAATCTTATAATCATGGCGACTGGACGCTTGAGTTCATCAAAGGAAAGCATGGTATTTTTGATAATCTTAACCTGATGGTGGTGGTGAGAAATGAAGGCGAATCCTTTGGACACTGTGGTGACAGTGTTACTCTGGAAGGTTTCTACACAAAGAAAGTCGATGTTTTAGCTATACCAATTTTAGGACTGTTAACTACGTCTCCTAGAAGTGCTATTGAGGAGGTTGAAAAGTTTGAGGCGCCTTTACCGGTGGTTGTACCTATGCACTGGATTTTAAGGAGTCCTCAAGAATTCTGTAAGAAATTCTCAGAACGATTACCTCAAGCTAAATGCATTGTTCCAGTTCAAGGAGAAATTCTTCCCCTTTAACCTCTGAGTGATCAGATATGAACGGGATTACTATTTTTTTCTTCTCAGGGACAGGAACCAGCTTCTATGTAGCGAGGGAAATCGCTGAAAGAATGGAAGGA
>CAZLHX010000042.1:5051-20947 GCA_964559475.1 uncultured Candidatus Bathyarchaeia archaeon
CTGGATTTGCTGTACGTATGCCGTATGACTACATTGTTCCTACTTTCAAATTTGGGAATCCGATTATCCAAGTAAAGCTAAAACCAGACTCAAAGGAATTAAAGCGAAAGAAATTCCTCGATGCGAGAATAGCCTCAAGGAAATAGTAGACTATGTAGAACAGAGAAGAACAGGTATTTTTGAGAGTGGTGGAGAATTATTACTTAAAACTATTGACAAACTAAGGTTGAAAGACTCACTGGGAACTTATATGTGGATGAGGATCGCAGGCTACTCTGGAGAAACATATGAAGAGTTCAGCGGGAACTGGCGTTTAATGGACCATGGATTCCTTGTTGATGATACCTGTACTAGTTGCAGGACCTGTGAGAGGGTTTGCCCAGTGAATAATATTATTATGAAGGAAAATAAACCATCGTGGAAACATGAGTGCGAACAGTGCTTCGCCTGCTTACAATGGTGCCCTCAATCAGCTATACAGTTCGGCAACTATACGAGATTGGATCAAAGATATCATCATCCCGAGGTAGATGTTTCAGATTTATTCCTAGACGAGAGGATATCGAATGAATTCCAGATAAAATTACACTTTTCCAGTTCATATGGATAACCTTTACATTATTCCTTACGACTATAGCAGTCATATCAGTTTTTTATTAAAAGGCTCTGTACCTGCTCGTCTTTATAGAAGAAATTGTTTTTAGTTTATATTCCGACTTTTATCCATCATGAAAAGATATAATTTCAATGGAATTATTCCCGCTGTAGTCACACCGATGAAAAATGAAGATGAAATAGACTTCGATGCCATAGATTCATACTTTGAATGGATTATCCAACAAGGTGTAGTAGGGCTTGCAGTTAATGTTGACACAGGAGAAGGTCCAACATTAAACAGAGGAGAAAGAGAAGAAATCGTAGAATTAGCCAGAGAGAACCTCGGTCCTTCAGGGATACTGGTAGCAGGAGCTCTAGGGTCGTCTACAAAAGATGTAAAAACCGAGGCTATAATTGCCAGAGAAGCAGGAGCAGATATCGCTCTTGTCTTCCCTAATACAGCCTTCCGTGGTAGCCCTCTCAGTCCAGATGATCTCAAGAATTACTACAAAGAGATCGCAGAGTATGCCGAAATAGACTTAATGTTATTCCTGCTCCAAGACGCTTTAGGCGGTATAGAGTATGATAAGGCTTCCATGGGTGCTATCGCCTCACTTGATCGCCTAGTTGCAGTTAAAGAAGCTACTTTCGATATCTCAAAGTTTAAGGATACAATGGGCTTCTTCCGTGAAATGGAGCATCTACACTCTAGGAAGATCGCTTTCATGACCGGTAATGACAACTTCATATTTGAGAGTTTCTTATGGGGATGTGATGGGGCACTTATAGGTGCTGCTGCCCAGGATACAAAGCGGATGGCGGATTGTTTTGAATATTGCAGTAAGGAAGAATGGGGCAAAGCTGTTGAACTTGCTAATGGATTTCAGCCTCTTGTGGATGAGGTTTTCTCCCTGCCTGTGAGGAACTACCGTGCAAGGCTAAAGACCTGTCTATATCTTCAAGGGGTGATACCAAACAAGATCGTACGTCCACCATTGGTTGAGGTTCCTGATGAGAAACTGGATTTCTGGCGACAGGTTCTCAGAGCCTCAGGACTTGAGGTAAAAAGGTAGTTCGGTGAACCAATGACGTCCAAGAAATTCAAGTCTGGCTTAGAGGAAATCAGAAAAGTAGTTAGAAACGAGAAGGTAGATATCTGCTTCCAGGAGGATATTTCACCTTTATGGGAACCTCTAGAAACCAAGGATTTCAGATTACCCAACAGGGTTGCTATACAGCCCTTGGAGTTTGCAGATGCAGATGCTAGAGGTGCACCAACTAGATACACCCTTGAAAGGTACCTCGATTATGCCGCGGGTTGTTCTGGTCTGATATGGTTTGAAGCATGCAGTATCGATTTTCCTAAAGCTAGAACCCATGACTCTATGCTAGTGATAAGTAAAGAGAACTTGGGTAAATTCAAGAAGCTGGTTCAGGCAGTCAAGGAAAATTCTGAAAAGAGTCTTGCAGACAATGGCTTTTCTGGTTCTGCTCCCCTTATCCTTCAGCTAAGCCATGGGGGACGGTTCAGGAAGGAAAAATCCACTGAATCACCGGTTATCGCTAACAGAGTTCCGAAGGAATATGGAGGTCTACCTGAAGAAGTTGGAAGAATCATTACAGATGAAGAGCTGGTTCAGCTCAAGGAGACTTTTGTAAAGGCATCCCTGCTGGCCCAAGAAGCAGGATTTGACGGCGTGGATGTGAAGGCTTGCCACGGTTACCTATTAAACGAGATTCTAGCATCCTTCAACAGGGAAGGAAAATATGGTGGGGAAAGTCTTGAGGATAGAGCAAGATTTCTTTTAGAAACTATAGATGAGGTCGCAGAAGAAACTGATATCGGCGTTACATCCAGGATAAGCGCCTACGATGGAACTCCTCATCCCTATGGATTCGGGGTAACCAGAGAAAAAACAGGATACCTGCCAATGTTCGATGCTTCAGAGCCGGTAAAAATCCTAAAACAGATGTATAGAAGAGGAGTAGACTTGGTAAATATATCCATGGGTAATCCCTATGTATGCCCCTTTGTTTCTAGGCCATTCGCGTCAAAAGAAAGGGGAGGAAGAGTTGAGCACCCATTGAAAGGCGTAGAACGACACTTCAAGATAGTTAAAGAACTGAAAGAAACTGTTCCAGAAATAAATTTCGTTGGCTCGGGTTACTCCTGGCTTAGAAACTACAGCTTAAACGCTGCTTCTTATAATATTGATAACAAATTCGTCGATGTGGCAGGTTGGGGAAGACTAATAATAGCTAACCCGGATTTCCCTAGTGAAGCTCATAAGAAGGGGTTACTATCCTCAAGGAAAGTATGTGAATTATGTTCTTCATGCATTAAACTACTACGCTCTGAAATCAGGGTCGGCTGTGTAATCCATGATGAGAATGCAAGAAAAAGATACGGAAATATTATCTAAATTTGCAAAATTTATTGAATTATCCTTATTTTGAGCCCAGAATATCCCTGGTTTCCTGTAGCTTTTCTGCCAATTCTGGAATCTCATCGAGAAAGTAACCAAGCTCAGTATTTTTTGTATTGACTGGTAGGACCCATTCTTTTCCGTCCTCCACAACGATAAAGGCAATGGATTCGACAGTAAAACCTGTAACCATAGTTTTCATTTTATGCATACCAAATTCTATGTTTTTTAAGTAAGTATATAACTCTATGATCGGGATCAGACCTCGTTTTCCAATATATATAGGCTCACCCACTGTTTTGGTTAAGTTCCCCCCGAATCCTTTTAATTTCTCAGATTTTTCAACTGCCAATTCTATTTCCTCCTAGATTTTCTATAAGCTCTAAATTCTTTGCTTATGAGAAAGCGTATTACAGGGAGAACGAAGAGGATAAGCCTCATACTTATTACACTCTCTACAAAGGCATAAAACGTCTCTTCAATAAATATCGGGGTAATACTGATAGAAGCAATTGGAAACCTTAGTTTCATCATTTCTATTATTGGGAATGTTATCCCAAACACCATACCAGAGGTATAAGGATCCGATAATCCTGCCTTCAGGTTGAGGTCAAACCTTCTGATTTTTATCCGATTAATAATCGACCTGAGTAACTTGATTAATGGCTCAAGTAGATTTATGGAACTTCGAAAGTCTCCTCTGGGGGAGGGTTCTTTAGGTTCCTCTTCTTTTTCTGGCTTTTTTTCTGTTTCTTCCAGGGACGTCCTATAGATTGGTAGTGAGGCTAATCTTAATCCGAAGGTATTTTCCTCGGCATTAAAATATAAAGTTCCACTAATTAAGCCTAAAACTATAGAAAAACGGAATTTTCCTTCATAGTCAAATCCATCAACTTCAGTAGAAAGGGAGAGAGTAAGTGGAAAAACCAATACTAAAACTATTGATGTAATTATAAACAGTAAAAAATAGAGTAGGATCCTTAGTATTAGTATTAACCAACTCATGACGTCTCATCAGGGGTTAATTAAACTTCTTCAGCGGGTTCTTCAGGTGCTTCTTTTTTCTCTTTCTCTTCCATCTTCTTTTTTGCCATCTCAGAGAAGGATTCTATTGCTTTCTCGATAACTTCTGGCATCTTACTGGGTGACTTTAAGGGGAGTACTTGTACACCTTCCGGTCCGGATATATCCTTATAGACTGCGATTAAGGCTACGGGTTCTATTCCTCCTCCACCGCCCCCTCCAGTTCCTTCTCCTGTACCTTGACCGCCAGAACCTTTTCCGCTTCCAGTGCCTAAAACAAAGCCCATCTTTATTACAGGTATAAGTACTTTGTCTTCTTGAACGATGGGTTCACCAAATACACTGTTGGCTGAGATTGCGCTGGATAATTCACCGGCAAGAGTTTTCAAATACGATTCAGACATTTTATCTCCTTTTTAGCAAATTGAGCACTCTATTTATACTTGTCTCTTAAATCGCATTTTCCTATGTTTCTTTTTTCTTGGTGCTCAGGTTTAAATCAAATGTCTAAAATCTTAGCTAGAACTAGTATGATAGGTTTAAGACATTGGTTTATTGGTCTTCCAGCTCTTTTTCTAATTTTTTCTCTGATTTTTCTTGGTATTACCATTTATCTGGCGGTCTGGATATATCGGGACGCTGAGAGAAGAGGGCAGGAACCGTCACTATGGTTGTTAGTTTTTCTGGTTAGTAATATTTTAGGTCTCATAATCTGGTTATTAGTAAGACCAGAGAAACAGCAAAGAAGCTTTCAAGAAGCCTATAGTTAGTCCTTTATTTCATGTTCTAATCATTAACTGTATGGATATCTAGGAAAAGGATTGGTGTAAAAGACATAAAGGACGGGTAGCCGATGTAAGTGGGAAATTGTGCGGTCATGAATGCACACCCGAGGAATCAAAGAAACAATTGGAACTAGTATCCTGAAAATTGCATTCAAGCTAATTTCTATAAGGACTCTAAATCATTCCAACTGTTTTAATTTAGTCAAATTTTGTTGTCACAGAAAACGTTTCCTCTTTTTTAAACTTCTACCTCAAATCCATCATAAGCGGGTTCCACTACAAAGTTATCATCACTGAAACCACGTATTTTTTCCTTAGATTCTTCAATGTTTTTGTAAAACCAGCTTCCAAAATGCATGAAGACAATATGATTTGTAAAGCCTTTAAAGAGGTTCACTAAATCTGGGATACCATTATGTCCATATAGTCTACCGGTTTCCTTGTCTTTTCTAACTAACCCTCCCTTTCTTAAGTAACTTGCATCTGTTATCACCAAGTCTAGATCCTTAATATTTTCGTGGTGTTCTTTATTTATCCAGATTATATCACCGGTGTATAGAATTCTTTTGCTGTTTTTCTCCACTAAATATGCTTGGGACTCTACTAGTTTACTATGATGTGTGGGGATAGGTGTAACCCTATAGCCATCAACTTTTATCGATTCTTTCAACACCTCAACATCTAGTTCCTCACAAGATTCAGGAGCGTAAACTGGAACATCGATCTTCTCAATATTATAGTTGATAAAAAAAGCATGATCAGGATGTAGGTGAGTAATGAAAACATATTCTGGTCGTAAATCTAGGTACTCTTGTTCACCTAAATCCAGCATAAGTTTTTCATCTATCAAGGCTCCTGAATGCTTTGAATAATGTTTTTCCGAAGGTTCAATATTTGCCCTGCTTCCAAGTGTCTTAACTTTCACGACTAAACAACCTTAACAAGTAAGATCAAGGACATTACAACGGAATATGTGTTGTCCTTGTATTTAATTATTTAAGGGAATGGCTACTGTATCACGTATAACACCAATTCATTTTAATATATTTTCATGAAGATTACTCGACTTGAGACTAAGAAATAAAATCTATTATCGAGTAAAAGTGATAAGATTAATGTATATATGCACTAAATAATATATTTACTAAATGAAAATTCTCGGATTCAAGCTATGGGAATCCCCTGAAGTGGAGATCTTGAAAAAGATCGACGAGCATATGAGCCTCTGTCTAAACGCAACAGAAAAACTCCTCAACGCAGTTGAACATGCCTTATCAGGAGATGACGCAGAAAGAAGTATCAAAGAAGTCACGGAACTTGAGAAAAAGGCTGATGATGTAAGAAGGAATATTGTAAGGGAGCTGGCTGAAGGAATTCTACCACCCATGAATAAAGAAGACCTGATAAGGCTGACATGGAAACAGGATAAAGTAGCTAACTGGGCAAAAGAATCTGGAGAAACACTCCGCCTTCTAAAAGGTAGGAAACTCCCCAGGGAACTAATTGAAGCATTTCTGGAGTTATCAACCCTCAGTATAGAGTGTGCGAGATCCCTACAAGATGTATTGAAGATTCTATTTGAGGACTGGGAAAAAGCTGTGGATAAATGTAAAGTCGTTGAGGACAAGGAGACGGATATAGATATTCAGTACCAGAAAACATTGAAGATCTTAATTGAGTCAGATCTAGACGCAGGTACAATGTTGATAGCTAAGGAGTTGGCTAGGAATCTTGAGAATCTGGGGGATGACTGCGAGGACGCGTCAGACTTAATGAAAGTTGTAGCCATAAGTACTTTCCGTTAAATCAATTTTGTAAGGAGAAAGAGAACCATACATATCCCAGCTGCCCCTATGAAAGTCCCGATCCAGATGATAAAAATATTAAATAAGTTTTCAAAATTTATCCAAGTATTTTCAGCGAATCCAACCCCTACCACAGAGCCTACTAAAACATGAGAACTCGATAATGGAAACCCCAGCCAAGTTCCTCCAAAAAGGATCAATGTAGCGCTAAGCTGAGCAAGTAACCCACGGTATGGTGTGAGTTCAACAAGCTCAACACCCACAGACTTTAATACTCTTCTACCAAAAAGGATTAACCCAAAGGTCATTCCCAGACCTATTATACCACGTATTAATACAGGATTATATCCAGACTGAATATTAACAAAAGCCGTCGCATTACCAATATCGTTAGCTCCTCGAACAAAAGACATAATTATACCTGAAATAAACAAAACATAAGCAGAAATACGTGCAGTCTCTACGTAATTAATAAGCCCCTTAACCCGACTTTTAATAAACTTCATTAGAGTTTTCGAAACCAGAAAACTAAACACCATACCAATAAGAGGGGAGGCTATCCAAGCGCCCATTATACTTAAAACCCTCGTCCAAACTACACCCTTCACACCCCATTTGATTATCCCTACCCCAACTGCTGAACCCACAGCACTATGAGTGGTTGAGATAGGCCAGCCTCTCCAAGAAGAGATAGTGATCCAACTTGCTATTGAAAAAACGATCACTAAAGCTTCCAGACTGGAGACTGATCCTACTAGAATTTCCTGACCCATAGTATGTTCTACCTTTTGACCGAGAAGTACAGCTCCTAAGAGTGCTGAAACACCGCCAATAATTGTAATCTTTAAGATATCAATAAACCTAATACCAGCTAAAGGAGCCATGGTCTCATCATTTGAGCCTATGCTCCAAGAGACGTAGAATGCAATCAGAAGGGCTAATTGAAGAATATACTCCATACTTAAGTGATAAAATTTGACATCAGTTAAAAACCCATTCAATTAAATTCAATACCAAGAAGTATTCTAAAATAAGATTATTACAAGCATATTATCGGTATTAAAAAGAAAATGGAAGATTTACTTTCCTTACCAATAGGCTTTCAAACTAATATGGGACTATAGCTATATGAAACTTGGAGATCTCTATAATCTACTATTCGGCAATTACAGCCCTATACAAAAAGGACTAGTCATTGTTGCTTTTTTAGCCCTCATCACGCTCTATATTAATAACCCAGAAAAAGGCTCTAATGCGCTTCAGAGCACAGGAAATACCTTCACTGGAGTATTAATACTTATTTTTGCGGGCACTCTTTTAGGAGCAATCATAGAACGGGTAATCCCCCAGAACCTAATAGTAAATTTACTGGGAGAAGGCTCTGGTCTAAAAGGTATTTTGATTGCCACTGCTTTGGGTAGTTTGATTCCTGGAGGCCCTTACGTGGTTTACCCAATATTGGCCAGTTTATACTCTGAGGGAATGGGATTAGCTCCGATAATTTCATTCATATTTGCTTGGTCTAGCGTCGCCCTTGGAAGAGTTCCTTTTGAGCTTGCATTCTTCGAAAATCAGATAGTATTAAGAAGAATACTCTTAGGGACACCTTTACCCATTATAGCAGGAATATTAGCTGAGTTTACTACCTAAACTTAATTTATTTCTTAAAATGACGGCCCATTGTAAAAGGTTTAAAAGAATCTGCACTAAAACTGAACCAATGATTTCTCACGAAAAATTTATTCGAAGAGCAAATGAGTTAGCAAAGCAAGCAGCAAAAAAAGGAAATAATCCTTTCGAAGCAGTACTAGTTCATAAAAATAATGTCATCGAAGAGGCGGAAAACACCGTTAATACAGATAAGGATTTTACCAGACATGCAGAACTAAATCTGGTTGTTAAAGCACGTCAAAATTATTCTCCGGAAATTATAGCTGAGTCCACTCTCTATGCAAGTCCAGCTCCCTGTCTAATGTGTGCAGCAGCTATTTGGAATAGTGGAATAAGAAAAATTGTTTATAGAGTATCCTATGAAACTTTTAGCAATTTCGTACCTAGAAAACATAAATATGTCCCTATAGAGAAAGCATATGAACTCTTGGATACACCAATTGAGAGTATCTCAGGTGTACTTGAAGAAGAATGTCTAGAATTTTATCAACTCTGGCCAGAATAAATTATTAGATCACTATTTTTCCATTAAAAATTTAATTTGTATTATAATTCCATTATTTCTTTAATAGTCTCTTCAAACATTTTGGGAAAGGCTTTCTTCATACTGACCCCTGGAACCCCGATCCACTTAGGGTAAATATTCAAGTCGTTCAGCTGTTTTTCTAATTCTTCCATGTATACACCTCTTCCAGGTATAAAGTCAACGGTATCAGGCCATTTTCTGTCCTTTGGCTCTATACCGGGTTTCCACTTTGCTACATAATGGATTCCACATGATGGACTGGCTTCTGCTCCTATGATGGCAACTATCTCAGCACCGTTCTTTACGAACTCGTTTAGCTGAAGAACTTCTTCTTCAGCCTGCTTTCTGTAACTCTCCCTGATCTTGGGGTTATCGTAGCTATCTTTGGGCATGGGTAATCTCTCGATCCCATGTAATTTTGTCTCTGGGCATCTTAACTGCACGAAACCAACTCCTGTTTCCATGGCTGCTTTTATGATGTCTACTTCTAGTCCAGGGTATTCAGCCAAGTTTTTTTCTAATGAGTGTACGTTTAGCATACAGTGACAAAATACTGCTATCTTGTTGCTTCTCTTGGTCAAATGGATCAAGGTATTGGTGTGTGAAGGATTTTAATGTTTATGGGCAGGTACAGCTACCTGAGATAGGTAATAGCTAAAAATGAGAAAAAATCTGATAAAAACACTGTTTTTTAGACCCCTTTAAATATAGTATTTTTAAATGATTGCTTTGCTTAAGTATATATAAACATAAAGTATGTGAATCATTTGGATCAAGAAAGCCCCAGAGACCTAGAAATAGAGATCCAGAACGTCGTAGCATCCGTTACAATTGATCAATCCTTCGATCTGCTGGACATAGTCAAGAAATATAGAAACGTTGAATATAACCCGAAAAAATTCCCAGGACTGGTATTCAGGTTAAAAGATCCTCAAACAACTACATTGATTTTCAGCACGGGTAAGATGGTATGTACCGGGGCAAAATCATCAAGAATGGCAAAAGTTGCAGTTAAAAGGGTAGTTGAAGAACTAAACAGGAACGGAATCGAAGTTAAAGGAGAACCCGAGATTACGATACAGAACATGGTAGCCTCAGCAAACCTTGGCAGAAACGTTGACCTTGAGACTGCGGCTGACTTACTTGAAAACGTAATGTATGAACCCGAACAATTCCCGGGCCTTATATACCGTATGAGAGAGCCAAAAACGGTCTTACTGATATTCAGTTCAGGAAAGATCGTCTGCACTGGTGGTAAGAGTGAAGAAATGGTACATGAATCAGTAAATAACCTCTACGATCTTCTAGACGATTACGCTCTATTCTATGAATAAATAAAACTAACTTTTCCCTTTATATTATATTTTCATTGAAAAAAGAAAAATTATTCTTTTCTTATAGCAACTACAATTTTAAAAAATCAATAATTTTGTAAAGGCATATCGTTTGCGTCTATGTATAAAGGGACTTAGTCTATCAGATAATCTTCATAATCCTTAACTACATACCGTATGTTTTTTCGGCCCTTCTTTATAAGGCGTAAGCCTTCTTCTTCGAGCTTATTCTTCTGATTTTCCATTCCTCCAGGATATTTGGGGTTTAGTGAGCCATCGTTTTTTATAGTCCTCCAGTAAGGTAGGAAATCATTCATTTCTTCAGAAGCGTTTGCAGCAATGTTCACGTATATTCCAGTTGTAAGAGTGCAGCAATAGTCAACACCGTACTTTGAGGCTAGTTTCTCACATAACTTGTTCAGTGTTTGGAGTTTTCCCTCTGGTACAATCTTCATCAGATCATATATTTCTCTACCAGGGGCAAGTACAACGCTATCTCCTTCATTGGCTCCAAGTTTATTTAAGGCTCTCCAACAGGGAAAATTTTCCTCTAATTCAAGAATCTTTGGAAAACCTTTATCACCCTCAAGTTTTTCTTTCCAAGTCTTTTTCTTATATGGCATAAAAAGAAAATCTATTTTCTTATTTAAAAAACAGAGCATATAGATCTATTCTGTGTATTCTGCTTGGCAGATTAATGCTAGAGATTATTTAAGATAGTGCCTTATTCCTCTTTCTTAATTTGTAAACTTATAGTGGCTTCATTTCCTATAATGGTCAGATGATTATTGACATATCTTATTTCCTCGATTTCTCCTAAGAACCCATTTAATACGACCCTATCGCTTTCTTGATCAAACTTGAGTATATCGACCTCAACCGTGAAAGCATGATCAACCGTCTCATATATTTTGTTAATAATAAATGGATGTGATCAAACAAGTTATCTGTTCTGGGAAAAAGTGATCATTTCCTGATCAATAGGTTCTCGTCTAGCAGATCTTTTATTACGAGATATCTTATGGTTTTATTACCTGATTTAAAAAAGGAGCAAATGCATCGTAGTTGAGTGTATACCCCCAGCCAGACAAGCCTCGTCATAATTATTCAGCCATCTCAGAGATTTTAGTATACTGCATTTCTCTTTTTCTTGTTACTCTCAGAGCCAATATCGTAAAGGATTTTACTCGATATGTTTAGTTTATCATAATGAGAGCTTTAGTGATATATGACTCGGTATTTGGAAACACCGAGAAAATAGCTCTCTCCATCAAGGAGGCCTTAAGTTCCATCCTAGATGTAGAGGCATACAAAGTAAACAATGTCAAAACGGAGCATCTAAAAGATCTGGACTACCTCATTGTGGGTTCCCCAACAAGAGCCTTCAAACCAACTAAAGAAACTACTGAATTTCTAAACGAGATCCAGAAAAATGGTCTAAAAGATACAAAGATAGTGGGATTTGATACCCGAATGGATCCGAAAGAATTAGGATCAGCTATCTTGAAACTGTTTGCACGGTTTTTTGGATATGCTGCTAAACCAATCGCTGAAAAATTAATCAAAAAAGGAGGAACCCAGATAATGCCCCCGGAAGGCTTCTTTGTAGAGGGAAGAAAAGGTCCTTTACGGGATGGGGAAATTGAAAGAGCTAAAGAATGGGCAGAAGAAATCATGAAAAAATAAAAGATAAACGAGGTGGTTCAAAACGGATAAAGACGATGTATTGTTGATACTCGCAATCATCCTCTTGCTTCTAACTTCTCTTATCGAATGGAACTTACAATCATGGCTGATACTATCCTCTATAATTCTCTTGATAATGGGTTGGTACATAAGATCAAAGTCTTAACTCTTTTTTTCTCTAAAATTTTAATGATTTGTAAGTATTCAATTAAAACAAATTTGTACTACAGGATAGGTTTCGGATAGATTATTTGAGACCGAGTATTATTGTAAGGTATGCCTTGGTATGGATACCACCCTTACCTTAACGAGTACATTGAAGAGAAGGGATGCAGGAAGATCATGGAGATAGGGGTATATGATGGAGATAATGCTATTAATATGATCAAAGCAGCGATTAAAAATTCTCCACCAAAAGATGTTGAGTACTATGGGTTTGACTTTTTCCGACGTTACACCATCGACCAGATAGCTAAGAAACTAGAACAAACGGGATGCAATTTCGAACTATTTCAAGGTAACACACTAGATACCCTCCCCAAAGCAGTGAAAAATTTACCAAAAATGGACATTATATTTATAGATGGAGGAAAATCCCTTCAAGAGGCTACAAACGATTGGGAAAATTCTGTAAAACTAATGCATAGAGACACAGGACTCTTCGTTCACAACTCAGGATTCTCCGGAGTAAGAAGAATGATTGATGGAATATCAAGGGAAAATTGGAAGGTTGAAAGTTTCAACCCCCCGGGTGAAGGCTCTGTTACCTACATTAAAATGAAAGTAAAGTAACACAAATAAAAGTCTCAAATACTTTTAATGATACAAACCCCCAATAATTTTAATGGTTAAAAAGGGCATAATATTTGATATAAAGCATTATGCCGTTCATGATGGCCCAGGGATTAGAACGACAATATTCCTTAAAGGATGTCCCTTGAATTGTCTGTGGTGTCACAGCCCTGAGTCTCAGTTAATAGAGCCACAGTTTTCTTTCAGCTCTGAGAAATGTATTGGTTGCCTTGAATGTTTGAAAACCTGCCCAAGGGACGCAATAAAAAACCCAGGAGTAATTGACTTTGAGAACTGTGACCTTTGTGGAAAGTGTGCTCAAATATGTTACTCAAACGCCATAAAAATTATTGGTAAAGAAATTTCCGTCGGAGAACTCCTTGAAGTAGTTAAAAAAGACTATTCATTTTATGAACGGTCAGGAGGAGGCGTAACCCTCTCTGGGGGGGAACCCACAGCACAGCCGGATTTCACATTAAATATCTTAAAAACTTTAAAAGATGAAAACATCCACACAGTTCTCGATACCTGCGGTTACACAGATAAGGAAACACTAAAAAAACTCCTTCAGTACACAGATCTAGTTCTATACGACCTTAAACATATGGACTCAAAACTCCATAAAGATCTGACAGGGCATGAAAATGAGGTTATCCTCTCAAACCTAAGATACATTTCAGAGGAACCTGTTGAATTATGGATCCGTCTCCCCCTCATACCTGGCATAAATGATGATAACGAGAACATTGAAAAAACGATAGAGTTCATCAAATCCCTAAAAAAATACTATTCCATCGATATCTTACCCTACCACAGACTCGGAGTCTCAAAATACCAAGCTATCCAAAGAAAATATGAGTTAAAAGAAACCAAGACGCATGAAAAAGAGACTTTACAAAAAATATATGAAAAATTCAAGAAAAATGGACTGAAGGTAAGGATACTCGGACTGAATAAAACTAAAGACCGTGAGCAGTCCTAGCGATTATCTCATCCTGATACTCTCTTGTTAACGTGACGAAGTAAGCGCTGAATCCCCAGACCCTAACAACTAGAGACCGGTAACTCTCAGGGTCTCTCTGGGCTGCTCTTAACGTCTCCTGATCGACCACGTTAAACTGTATCACATTCCCTCCATAATCCATAAAACTCTCAATAAAGCTCCTGAGATTCGATAACCCCTCTTCACCCTCCAAGGCAGAGGGATGGAATCGAAGATCCAGAGCTGTACCCTCGGGGGGACGTAAGTTTGTGATCTTTATTGCACTATTCACAACATTTGTTGGGCCATTCGTATCAGTTCCAGCCACAGGAGTGAGATGAGTTGATACCGATTCACCAGCCTTCCGACCGTTAGGAGAAGCATTAAGGGATAAGCCCTTGGATACGTGGTGAAAAGTAAATAGACCTGGATAATATGGGCCCCCTCTCGGATTGAAATAGCCCAAGACCTCTTCTATGAAAGCATCAGCTACGTCGACAGCGATCTGGTCGACATAGTCATCATCGTTCCCAAACTTGGGCACCCTGTTCAACGCGTACTGTCTAAGACGCTCGTTCCCGTCCCAGTTAGATTTCAGGATTTCCCTTAATTCATCTAGTCTAACAAGCTCTTCATCGAATACTATTTTCTTAATGGATGCAAGGCTGTTTACAGCTGAAGCAAAACTCTGTCCATTACATCCTGTGAAATTATAAGTTGCTCCTCCCCAAGTCTTATCCTTGATATTTTCTATGCATCCTTTAAGTGTGCAGGATAAGAAAGGAGCTGGTGATAGACTTCCGATTAGGCTGTCTCTGATGTTACCTTCTTCGACAGTGCTTTCCACCATTTTCTTAAGAGTAATGAAGTATGCCTTCAAAAAAGCTTCAAATGACGGATAGTCTAGGGTTTTAGGGATATCTTCGGCTATATCTACATAGGGAGGAACGCCGAGGGTTAGATTAACAGCTTCCAGAAGGTTCACAGATGTGAAGACTGGGTAGAAATCACCTTTTCCGGGGATAATTATCTCCTGGCAACCATCACAGCTGTAAAGTCTTGCTTCCTCTAAAGGAAGGTTCATTCTGAGTAAACCTTCAATCACAGCCTCATCACTATAGAAAGCGGGGAACCCTCCCATCCCCAGCTTTACCATCTTGCAACATTCTGCCCATAACTTATCGGGGGAGTTTTTATGAAAACGTACATTGATCTTTGGATCTGTTAACCTTAGCTCCTTGCTTGCTTCAAGACAAAAGTAAGTCAGTTTGTTTGTAGCATCCAAGCCATCCTTAGTCTGACCAGAGAGAGTTATGTTTATACAAGTATCTGTAGTCAAGTCGTCTTCCGTATTTAGCTTGATCCATAAGCACTCAAGTAACTCTAAGGTTTCATCACTAGTTAGTACGCCCTTATCCAAATCTCGCTTTAAGTACGGGTACAGGTCTTGGTCAAATCTACCTATAGGTATACATGACTGGTTCTCACATGATGTAATAATCGAGAAAAACCAGAAGAGTTGAAGAGCCTCATAGAACCCTCTAGGAGGGTTAACGGATATCCAACGGCATACCTCAGCTATTTTCCCTAGTTCCTCTCTGCGTTCAATACTTTTAGTCAAGGAAGCTTGTGCCTCTGCCTCATGAGAATGCTTGAGTACGAACTCTGAAGCAGCCTCTAATGCGATAATGACGGCTTCAAGAAAATCAACACGTCGAGTATTCTTATTCTTCTCAAGCGTTATACGGGCTTCCTTAAGCAATCCACCTATTCCCAACCTAAGTACCTTATCCGTACCAAAGGGAACATGTGAGGTTGACACCCCTTCTCTTATACCATTAAGATTAGCATAATGAGCCTCATCCTCTGTAAAATAGCCAGGATAGTAGATCTTAAGGTGTTCAGTGGCAGGCTTAACAGGTAATATATAGTTTGTGCCAAAGACGTTACGATCTCCAGTCTTCTCTGAATATAATGTACGCTGACCTACAATCAGTTCATCATCCATTATCACCACTTGGGACTCTTTTAAGAGGAGACCTAGGGCTAAAGCTTTCCGAACAATTAGACTCTCTTTACTAAAATCACCTTTATCATGCAATGATAGTTTCACTATATCTCTATACTTGGAGTGCTCTAAGTTTAGAAGAGAGGTCTTAAGATTCATGATACGTGGATTCAATCTTACCTAGATATCATGAATTTATTATAAAAATCCTACAAGACCAACATCTAGATAATAATGCAGAAAAAGCGTATTAGAAAACTT
>CAZLHX010000043.1:0-20892 GCA_964559475.1 uncultured Candidatus Bathyarchaeia archaeon
TTAACATAAAATTGTTCACATCATCACTGACATCCTTAGCATAAAGAAGAGATTCCCCTAGAGTACTATCAGTAGGTGTATCATCCCACATCCTTGGATCAAACCAGATACAACACTCAGGAATCATCATGAACATATTAGGATTAAGCTGCTGACCATACTCGTAGATATAACAACCCCTAATGGGCTCGATATTCTTGTTACCCTTACTCCACTGACTCAACCAGCCACGCGCAGGGCTCAAGTATGCTGCATACTGGATACCAGGTGCATAAATAGTTCCCAATCTTTTCCTGAGAAAAACCTCAAATTGTTTTGCTACTTTCCAAAGACCTGAATATATCAGCTCACAAGGCTCTGGAACCTCATATGTTATCCCTCCCCATTTCATCATGTGTAGGCTGCTTACGAAAGTCATTGGAATCTGGTCCAGAACTTTCATAAGAGCTTTCGTCTCAGGGACAGAGTCGTTTAGATTTAGGGGCCCAAATCTGTAAGGGAAACAGTTCTCAGGAATAAGGAAGTTTGGTGTTCGGTAGTAATTTAATGAAAAGTTTATGGGAGTATGAGGTCCCTTCTGGAATCCTTCGTTCAGTCTCGCCCCGTCGGGATCACTGCATTTTACTAAGTACCAGGTATAGTCAAGCTCTTCTCTGAGTTGATCATCCTGAATAAGGGCTTCAGCAAGATAATCAATCAGGTTTCCACCAAAGGGCTCCTCACAGTTGGGGAAACCGTGAATAAAAGCGTTGTACTTGCCATCACCGATCTTCAGGCAATCAATAACTTCCCCGTTTTTCGAGTTTCCTAGATCAATTAACTCAACTTTACTTGGGTACTCATTTACCATATCCGCATTACGTTGATGAAGCTCATCAACTGTCATGTAACGCTTGAAATCAGGTATATTTTCCAATACATTAGAAATGTCAAGCATATCTTAGTCTTGGAGCGAGGGTTAATAATTATTCATATAAAAATTTGGAAAAATAGAAAGGATACGGACAAAGTGTTACTCTTCGTCCAAGTCATCATCCCAGTCTTCTTCGTCCCAGTCGTCGTCTTCGTCCCAATCATCATTTTCATCTAAACAATAGATGCAAAGTTTATCATCAAAACTGCCGCAGTCAACACAGAATTTTTCTCCGCACTGTTTACACTTGACGACTGTTTCCATATCTTCTCCGCATATCGCGCAGATAGGCATTCTAATTTCACTCCTTTATACCAGATATCTGGTAATATGGCAAGAAATGAGGTTGTGTATAACGGATTCTTAAAATTAAAAACGTAAAAAATAAGCACTAAGAATAGTGTTTTTTAAATAAATACGTATTTTATTTATATGAAAGGAAGCTAAGGAAAATATTTAAAAAAAATTACATTCTTAAATCAAATTATAATATTTTATAGATAGTTCATTGATTTGAAAATGAAATATTCTATTTATATTAGGGAGATTTACCAACGGATTGGATTAGATTCGGCGTCGTGAGCTCAATACCCGCACTGGCAAATTCTGAGTATATGGCGTCTTTCACATAGCTACCCGTTTCTAGAATGCTTTTAGAATCTCCAAGATAGTAAAATAAAGTATATTCCATGGCGAAATTCTGTAAATCTGTAACCCAGACATAAGGACTAGGCTCTCTCAGCACATTTTCTATATCGAGATAGCGTTTAAAAGAGCCTTCTTAACTTTAACTGGATCGACATCATAACCAGCTGTAACAGGTATACCATGTCGAGTAATATTATTTACACCATAATCCTGAATAACAGACTCTATGAGGAGCTGATTCGGTACAGAAATGAGTATATTATCCGGAGTTCTCATTCTAGTATAAATAAGATCAATATATTCAACATCTACAAACTTGCCCTGGAAAAATAACCTGTCACCAATTTTGAATGGTCGACTTAACATTAGTATTAGCCCAGCGATCGCGTTACCTATTGTGTTAATCGAGGCGAATCCAATAATAGTACCTCCTGCTAACACCCATAGCCCGATGAAGAAGTCAATCCTTAACCCTAGTGCATTGAAGATTAAAACTCCTCCAATAATATAGAAAACCCAAGTCAAGACCCGTTTAATAAGAAAAGTAGAGTTTTCATCAAAGTTACCGCTTCTTTCAAGCCGGTCTACCTGTGAACCCAGGAACTTGTAGAGAATATAAAGAATAGCTATCGATACAACTGAAATTATAATATTACCTAGGTTATTATCAAACCAGGTAACAAATCTATCGAGATAATCGCTGTACATTGCCCTATTATAGATATTAACATTAATACATTTATCATTTTTAGAATGATCAGTAAATGATCATTATTTTCCACTACACCTATACGCACTGATCATCCCCATAATAGATCGTGATTGACATGACTGAACACAGAAAGCATAGAAAAGAGTTCATGGAGAACCCAGAAGACCTCGCTGAAATATTAGATACAGTAAGCGACAAGGTCCCAAAAATGATACGAGGAATCATTGACAGTTTCTTCAGCCCCGAAGCAGCTAGAAACATGGCCAAAAGTGTAGCAGAGTTCCGAAAAACCCTGATAGACAATGGAATCCCTGAGGACGAAGCAATGAAAATGACTCGAGAGTACATGCAAACAATAACCAATTGGAAGGGAATGATGAAAGAAGGCCGTTTTGGAAACCACTACTACGAAGAAGAGGAATAACTACATGAGCAGCTGGTCAAGCCTTAAAGCAATTACAAGAAGCGTCTCCTTAATAACTAGAGTTCCGGGCTGGCTGCTACGATGGAACATTAATCGAAGTAGGGCAAAAAAGACCTTTGAAAAAGAATTACTAGCAGCTGGAATCTCTCTTAAAGATGCTAGAGAACTCAGAGAACTTTACCCCTTCAACATGCAGGACATGATAGAAACAGCAAGATCCATCAAATGACCCCCTTTTTTTGCAAAAGCTTTTTACTTTATCTCTACTGGAAATTTTTGATATGGATAAAGGACCAAGACCAGCGTGCATAGGTTTCTATGGTTTCGAAGATGAGTGCCAAGAATGCAAATGGCAATATGAATGTAAGAAAATGGATGAAACCATAGAGTCAGCTGTGACTAGGAAAGGTACCCATGTTAGATTAACTGGAAAATACAAAGAGAAAAAATACAAGCCAAGAACAAGATAACCACATTTTGTGCCCTCCCCTCTAAAGAAATGTTCCTAACAGGTTAAATCTGAATCCCTCAAATAATTATAGGAGGGCATTCGATGAAGTTCATCGGCGAATTTGTAGAACAACTAAACAGCGAACAGAATGAATACAGAAAACTTTTGAATTTAGATGAGGAAGAAACAGAGCTACGTCTAACTTTAAAAGAGCTTCTAGAAAGGTACTGGCACACCCTCCCTACCCCCAAAAAAACTTTCATAAACGAATACGCCGTTGATAGCAGTAGTGCTACTAGGAGCCTGAATAATGGAGTAGATTTTTTCATAATACGGGCACTTATGCTTGGAAGTAAGAATGAGTCCTGGAAGAAACTATACTTTGAGATGGTGAAAGGTATCCGTGATTATAATGTATCTAGTGATTTTGAACGTCTACTCCGTGATCTCATAGAAATTGAGATAGTTATAGAAAACATATCTAAGGTACCCGATGAATCAATTATTCTGATCGATGGAAATCTTTACGGGCGTTTCACCCATCTCCTGAAAGAACTCAAACTAAGAGGCTGGAGACATCTTCCTCTAAAATTGATAGATAAACTTCAGACGCTCTTCCGACTTTGTGAGTCTAGAAAAATAATGCTAGCAGGGGTCTCAAAGTTCAGTAAGACTCGAGTTTTTACCACCGCAATGCTGAAGAAAAAAGATCCTAAAGTACAGGACCCAGACTATCTTGATACTGAACTACTATTTTGGTGGAAAAAAGATGAAACGGGGTATACAACTCCCTTACTTCTAGGAGAATACGCCATTGAGAGAGAAGTACGCTTAATGAACAGAAAAGCGGAAAATTATAGGGAGAGATTTTTTGGGCACATAGAACCTGATAAAAGAGACTGGGCAACAAAAGTAATCGAGGAAATACCTTATTCTCCAGCTATTGTTATGTTTCATATTATACCAAGTCTTGAATCGCAACCTATCAGAGTAGATATCCCAGCATGCTGCCTAGGTATAAACAAAAAAATAATGGATGTAGAACCATTTGCTTTCATAGATGATACGACGGTGAACCGGGTAGTGGAACAACTTGTAATAGACTTTGGAGGAAGGGACGTCTATAACGCTTTACTCTATATCGTGGATAAAGAGGTCAGACTTGGTGCAAAGTCAGTAGATCAAATATATAGGTCTGTGTTAAGCCGTGAACTTGGAATCCCAATAGAGTACAATAGAAGTTCAAGGAGGTTTCAGATTTGAGCAATCAACATATCGGATATATCGTTGGTGAAGTTGATACAGGTAGCTTCATCTTCGTTAGCGATCCTGAAAATTATCCTCCAAAACACGAATACCTACTCATCCCTGATGTGAAGGAGAGAGAAGGAATTGGTTATAAAAAAGTAGATGTTCTGGCACAGGTTAGCAGGATAAGCAACTATTCAGATATATTAGGAGAAAGATTGAGTATACAAGAACTTGAGAGCATAATAAGCCGGTACACAGCCACGACAAAGGTCTACGGTGAAGCCAAGATTTTAGGATATTTGAACGAGAAAAACGAGGTACTAGTACCACGTAGTGCAGCTATACCTGGGCAGAAAGTCTACATTGCCCCCTCCAATTTGCTAGAAAACTTCTTCACTAAAGATATTCGCTCAGGTATCTCAGTTGGAAGTCTGATTACAAGAGATGAAGTCAATGTTTCCATTGACCCTAATGGATTTAGGCGTCACGCAGCAGTAATAGCCCAGACTGGTGCAGGGAAAAGCTACCTCGTAGGTTTAATACTTGAAAAACTTCTGCCCTTGGGAGCTACAATAATTGTACTGGATCCAAATAGCGACTACGTCATGATGAGAAAAAAAACAGACGGAACATTAACAGAAATTTCCAACGACGTCACTGTCTACAGACCTCCTGGAATGCAGGGACGAAGGTTCACAGATGAGGAAATAGGAGGAGCAGAACCATATACCATAGATTTCAGTAGGTTGAACACAAACCAGGTGTGTGATGTAGCTGGAATTAGCAGCAGATGGGCAGTCATTAGAGAAGCAGTTTCTGATGCCCTGAGCCAGCTACATGGAATTTATGGTCCTCAACAATTAATTGATACCTTGGAAAGAATATCTCTCAACCCTGCGGTAGATAAACGTAAAGCCAAAGCAGCAAACAATGCAACAACCTACGTTAGAAGGCTTGTGAACTACAAAATATGGGGGAGCAGTGACATACCCCTGGTAGACCTAACTCGCCCAAAACGACTCAGCGTAATCGACTTAGCTGGTTTACAAAGAAACGTCTCTGAATACATAGTACAAAAAACGCTTGATGATATCTGGGGAGAGGCGATATCCGGTAAACTCAGATACCCAATTTTTGTTGTATTAGAGGAAGCCCATAACTTTGCTCCAGGTGCTGGCACAAGTCAACGTGGTGGAAACAGCTTAGGTATAGTTGAAAGAATAGCGACTGAAGGAAGAAAATTCGGGATATTTCTTCTCGTAGTAACTCAGAGGCCTAACAAGATTAGCAGCAATGTTCTAAGCCAGTGTAACAGTCAGATAATAATGCGACTGACGAATCCAGAGGACATGAGCGCCGTAAGGAGAAGCAGCGAGGGACTATCCGAAGATCTCTTCCAGGATCTTCCTGGACTAAATAAAGGAGAAGCAGTAGTCGTAGGGGAATTAACTAAAGTACCCACCATGATAAAAATAAGCGGGAGAAAAAGTAAGGAAGGCGGCAGCGATATAGATTTAGATAACGCATTGGAAAGAGCGTTGGAAGAATATAAAAGAAGCAAAGAGATGGAAGCCCCTAGAGTTAAGAAAAAGGAGCCAAAATCCAAGTGGTAACACCCATAAAAGTAGTCGTAACAGGAGATAACCACCTTAACCTCTACAGTCAGAAACTAGGCGCTAAGCTGGAGGAAAGAAGAAAAAGAATAGGACAAGCTTGGCGCCAGACAATAGATTACTCGATTAAAGAAAAAGTGGATTTGTACATAAATACAGGAGACCTCTTCGACCAACTCTCACCACGAAATCCTCCAAGGGCAAGAGTAGTAGAGGCATTCAAGGATTTACAAGACTCAGGGGTACAAGCTTACATAATAGCAGGCAATCATGAGGCTCCTGCCAGCCAGAGAGATGGAGCCTCTCCCCACACAGTTCTTTCAGAAGCAGGACTTGCTCGTGTATTTGAATGTTACCAAAAATTCGAGCAGGATATAATTAACATAAAAGGTACTGAGATATCGATAGCAGGTCTAAGCTATAACAGAAATCTTGGCCCCAAAGTTGATCCAATAAAAGATCTAACTATACCAGGAAGTTCAGATATCAATATTGCAATGCTTCATTATAGCATTGAGAGGATCGCCCCACCCATCTGGGAAGAACCAATTATAAAGATCTCGAGCATCGAAAAAAATAGTCATATTCACCTATACGCAATGGGCCATATTCACAATCACGTTAACACGAAAATAAACAACTCTCACATCTTATACCCCGGAGGAACAGAAAGATACAACTTTGGAGAGAGTAATCAAACTACAGGATTCTGCAGTGTCAAATTCAATCCTGAAGTAGAGATAGAGTATATCAGAACAGAACCTCAGTACATGAGACAGATAAAACTACACACTGGCATGATGAATCCTAATGATCCCACGAGTTCAGCGATAAACGAAATAGAAAAAAACAGTAACAACGATGGACTCTTACAACTCGTCCTTGAAGGCGAGATTCCCTTTGAGCGATATACTTCTATAGATTTCCCAAAAATCTTAAGTTTAGGAAACTCACAAAATTTTTACTTCGAATACTTGGACTGTATAAGACCAATAGTAAAAGGATTAGAATTCAAACAGGGAAGCGGACTAAACCCCCGTAAAGAACTTGAAGAAATAGCCAGTAAAGCAATGGAAGATACTTCAAATGAAGAAAGAAAAATATGGGAGCAAGCCGCTGAGTACGCCCTCAGCTATTATCTGCGAAGCCGAGAGGGGCGTTAATGTTCAAGCTTGTCTCCTTAAAGACTATAGGATTCAAACGACTATATATCCCAGAGAGCATAAATTTTCCTGAGGGCCGAATCTTAATATACGGAGTAAACGAGAGCGGAAAATCCACCCTTCTCGAGGCTATACATTATGCCTTATTCGGAATGGGATTAAGACCCAACCGGAGAGCTAGTAATGAAGACCTCATAAATTATAACTACTCGGAAGCCCTCATCGAGCTTGTATTCAGCATAGACGAGAAAAAGTATCACGTTCGAAGAGTCCTAAAAAAAACAAGTGTAAACGAGCATCAGCTAAACGAGGTTCTTCCTAATGGAACCATATCGGAATTAACAAGCGGAGCAAATAATGTAAATGACCATATTCACGATATTCTCCATGGCATTGATAGCGATGCCCTGTTAAACAGCTGCCTTGTAGAACAAAAAGAACTAGGAAAACTTGAAGATAGTAGCAGACAGGAGAGAATCAAAGCAATGTCTAGTCTTCTAAACCTGGAAGCATTTCTAGACGCGAAAAACGAGATAAAGAAGGATAGAAACGAATTAGAGCAGGTTCATAATGACACAAAGATAAAACTCCAGAAAGCAGAACAGGCAACTATAAAATACAAAGAAGCAGAAGAAAAATATCAAGAAGCAAGAAAAAAAATAAAGGATATTAAAAGTCAGCAAGATGAGATTGTAAAAGAAATCAAGAAACTCGAAGAATTGCTATCCATTCTAGATGAAATGAAGAAACTAACCTCCAGAATCGAGGAAAGCAAAGCAAGAACAGAAGGATTAGAAGAGACGAGAAAACAGCTTGAAACTCAACTAGCACAAGTGGTAAAATCAGAAAAAGAACTAGAAAAAATTGAGAAACAGCTTCCAGAAGAGAGAAAAAAGTTAGCAAAAGCAAGAGAAGAACTAAAGATAATTAAAGAATTAGTGGAATTAGAAAAAGGGAGAGAAGATCTTAGTAATCAAATAGAAAAAATTTCACTTAGAATCGAAGAAGCCAGTAGACAGCTCGAAGAAGCCCATGAAGCAAAAAGGCAGATAAAAGAATTAGAGAACAGGATCAAGGAGTATATACCAGCAAAGAAAGCATATGAACAGATTTCAGATTTTAGTAAAAAAGCCCAACAGTACCAAAAAAATGAGGAAGATATCAAACAACTAACAGAATCCAATAAGGAAATTCAAAATAGATTAACCTCGTTAAAGGACTCTGAAGAGAAAATTAATTCCCTTGAGAAAAAAGAAAAAAGACTTCAAAAAGAAAAAAGGACATTTCAGAATCGGAGAAGCATCGGACTAGTAATGGCAGGATTTGGGATAATGGCATTAATCTTTACTTTAATGAATTGGATTCTCATCCTCCCAATAATAGGACTTTTAACTCTAGCTTCTGGAGGGTACCTTTATACTCAGAGTGATCCCTCAAAAACAGATCATGAACTGCATAAAATAAGGGACGAAAGAGAAAAATTATTGGGACAAATTTCACGAATTAAAGAATATAAAACTCAATTATCTGAGAATCAGAAAGAGATAGAAGAAAAACTCAATATGAAACAAGAATTTGAAGTGACTTTATACAAATCCCTGGAAAGTCTTCCACAAAAACCAGCTAACTACGCCTCCTTTATCGAAATAGAAAACCTTGAAAAATCACTTAACATAACTCAAGAGAAAATCCAATCAGACATACAAAACTTAACGAAACTTGAGACAATGAAAAGCACACTATCAGAGACCGCCATAAAACTGGAAGAAAGAAAATCAAATTTTGAAGAACAAGAAAAAAAACTAAGACAGCTACTTGAGCAACAAAATAAGATAAACCAAGAAATAGACCGAAAAGAAGAAAAAACAGGGCTAAATCTGGAAAAAGAAGGGGAAATTAAAGTCAAATATGAAAAATTACAGAACATGGTAACCACTTTAACTACCAGAAGAGAATCAGCAATAGAAGCAATAAAGAGAAAACCAGGTTATGAGAGAAGCCTAAAGAAAACCGTAGAACAAATAGATAAAATGGAAAATATTGTACAAGAAAGTGAGAAAAAACTATCCTCCTTAGTAAAAGAAGTATCTATTGACTTGAAAGATGAATCAAAAATAAGAAACAGATATGAGACTAATCTAAAGACAATAAGTAGACTAGATACAGAAGAAAAAGAAAGACAAAACGATATCAAAGAAGCAACTGAAGTAATGAAGTCAACAGAGGATCTGAAGAAAGAATATCCCCAGATTCAAGAGGATAATAACCGAGAAGAATTTAGGCTTGAATCAATGAGAAGAGCAATGGTATTACTGGATACAACAAGAGATAGCATCATGTCTGGAGTAAAACAAAACGTAGAGAAGCACATGATGCACTTCCTCCCCGTCCTCACAGATCAACGTTACAACATGGCGAGGATAGATGAGACAGATTATAGAATAGAAGTTTATGATCGGGAAGCGAAACAATGGAGAGGAAAAGGCGTATTCAGTGGCGCAACACAAGACCAGTTCAGCCTTGCATTAAGACTTGCATTCGCAATAAGTACAATACCCGGTTCCAGAGGTGCTAGACCTGGCTTCATATTCCTTGATGAACCCTTAAGTGGATTTGACACTCGTAGAAGGGAAGGCTTCATGAATCTACTCCAGGAGGAACTAAACCAATATTTTGTCCAAATTATAGTTATTAGTCATTTAGAGATCCTTAGAAACGATTTCCAGCACCAGATGGAGATTGAAGCAGGAAAAATTGTAAATTAAGTGCAACGACAGCCCCCTCGCTGTTCACAGGTTTACGCGACGCAGGGTCACATTGCCCTCCTCCGTCCCGTATCCCACGAGCGCCAAACGTTAGAGCTTAGGTTGCTCCCTCCCGGGCCTGGCCGGTTTCACCCATCTAATGCCCAGTCGCCCTCCTACGAGTGCCCACGGAACATCCGCCGGCCCCGAGGGGCAGGACATCGACAGAGCGCTTTGCGTCTTACACCGTGCGCCCCCGTTCCCGTTGAGAGTTACTGACCCCTCCATATAGCCCTTTTGAGGTCTGAGTAAGGGCTAGCTACTCGGTCCTACCTGCCGTTGCACCATATTCTAATATAGGCAGAGTAAAAACGTTATGCGCATACTGAAAGGTAAGCAAATAATAAGCTTTCGAGAGCCGCTTTTTTAAAAAGAAATAATTCTCAAACCTAATCCATTTAAATGGGGACAAAACCAAACTGAGAAAGGCTGAGTCCTATATTCATTAAAATAAGTGTTATAAATCCGTAAGTAGCTACCCTTTGCAGTGTTTTCCCATTATTGTATCTTTGGGTGAAGGTTCTCCACATCTGTCCCCCATCTAGGGGCCCTATTGGTAGCATATTCATCATTGCTAGATTTACAGCTATGAAATAAACCCATTGTAGGAATATTGCTATCTGGACGGGCATTATTCTACCAAAAGCGATGAATAGAGGTATAGTGAGGATACCCGTTATCAGATTAATTATGCTTCCTATGGCAAAGATCCTCATTTTAGTCATAATCCCTGCATCTTCCATGGCTTCCTCGTCAGGTTCAACTGCACCTCCAAAGGTAACTACAGCCAGCATAAGAGCTGAGTTTTTAATAGGAACACCCTCAATTATACACATTATCCCGTGACCCAATTCATGAGTTAGAATTATTATGCCAGCAGCCAGTAAAAACCAGGGGAGGCTGTTCACACTTATTGTAACTCCTGGTATTAGAGGTTGTACTGGAGAAGCCTGATCAGGCATAAAAATAAAGTTCCAGAGATTCCGGGTAAGAATATAGCTAATAAATAATACTTGTCCTATACTTGCTGCAATCCCGATGTTACCCAGTATCTTCCAGAATCTTGGGCTTAGATTTGCTAGTTTTTTTATTAGTTCATTAAGTTTGGTGGATTTGTACAAAGCATAATAGGGTGCTATCTCCCATCCTTTATCCTCTAACTTTAACCTCTTTGCTAAAAGATAGAAGATAAACCAGGTTGTAATTATTATCCCCAGAGTTATAGATTCGGTTGATGCCATGTAAACTATTGGAATGAACATTAACATATAAGGAGACCGTTTAATCTGTAATAGGGGATTACAATCGAGATAAAATATACTGAGGAACACTGGGAGCTACTATATAATTTCAGAAAGGATACTGCAAGAATGATGGTACCCCTTGTTGATTTTCACATTACTTCATGGGCATACGGAAGTTTAGCTAGGGGAGACATTACCCCCAAAAGTGACATCGATATTTTTATACCAAATCCCCCTTCCCCAACCATGATTCAGGCAATATTGGAAAGGGCTAAAATACAGATCAATCAAAGACTTATTGTCCAAGCCACTCCAAGCTACGCCGCTAAAGCTTATCTAAATATTGAAGATAAGAAAGGTTACAGTTTTCCAATAATAGAGCTTAAACAAACTGAGATAGAATTTTACAAGTTCGCCGGTTCTATAGACTATAAACAGGTCATGACCAATACCAGGGTTCCTGGTGTAAATAAGGAACTGATGTTAATTGAGCCAACTCCCAAGGGACATGAACAGAGCACTATTCAGGGAAGGGAGGGGATTGTAGCTAGAAAACTTGGGGTAGATATAAAGATTGTATTAGAACGCGTGAGAACTCTTGAGAGAAGGAGAAATGTTGGACATACTGGGGTATTTATTAAAAGGGAGCTGGCTCCACATGAAGATATTTCTACAGTTTTCAGAGAATTAACTAGAAATAATCCTGCTATTCGTAGAAGGTTAAGAAAATAAAAAAAATGTTAATTTAGGTCTTTGAAGGATTTAACATCTATTCCTCTGGGTATACGTATTCCTTCGGCTACACGTTCACCTATGATGGTGTTGATGTTTTTCTCCTTAGCGGTATCTATTAGTCGACCTGTAACGATGCCATCAAATACTACTGTTTTTACATCTCTCTCATCCTGCAGGTTTTTAACGAGCTCACTGACAGGGATCCTTTCACTCTTAGAGCCGTCGTTTTTCAGTAGAACAGCCTCTAAAGTACCCCTGAGTTCTTGTGCTATTTCGTTTATTTCTTCTTCTTTTGTGATTTCCTCGATGGGTATCTTCTCGTCAAGGGCTTCCATTACTTCATTGGGTGTGAGCTCTTCTACTTCTTTTCCTCTAGGAGCTCTTGCAACATAGTCTGGTTTTGCGACTTGGAGCATTTCCTGTAAGATTAAGTCTCCACCTCTATCTCCATCTAAGAAGGCTGTTACCTCTTTTTTGTTAGAGAGGTTCTTTATTGTATTAGGAACTTTTACTCCTTCTAATGCTATTACCCCCGAGACTCCGCTCTTTATTAGGTTATTTACATCAGCTCGTCCTTCAACAACAATTATCTCATCACTCTTGGATATATCTGGAGTCGCAGTTAGACGTTCACGCCCATAATGGACTGCTTTAATCTTTTTATCCTCTCTTTCAACTTCAGTGAGAAGTTTCTCGATCTCCTGGCCGTCCTGAACAACCCAGTCCCTCATTAGTTCCTTGGCTCTGTTAACAATCTGTTGACGTTTCTCGCTACGAATGTCTGTTATCTGCTGTATCTCAATATTCGCATCACAAGGGCCTACTCGATCAACTGTTTCCATTGCTGCGGCGATTATAGCAGTCTCAGCCCTGTCTAGGCTGCTGGGTGCTGTAATTATGCCATGAGTCCTGTCCTTTGCAGAGTGAAGTTCAATGTCAATTCGTCCTATCTTACCAGATTTTTGAAGCTCTCTAAGCTCAAACTCTTTAGGAAAAAGTCCCTCAGTCTGACCAAAGATAGCTCCGATAACATCGTGTTTCTCTACTACGCCCTCAATGTTGTATTTTGCACGGATAACGTATTTTGCGCCTGCAAATTTCTCTGTATCTTTCAATTGTGATCATCTCTGTATGCTATTATTGTCACCCTTACCGCAGGGGCTCCCTATCCTCTGGGAACTGCCCCGGGGTGATATAGAATCAGACCCGTGCCTATGCAGTGTCGAAGTTGCAGGGAAGACCTTTTCTGGTTGTCGCCCCTGCGTGTGAGAGTGATCATTTAAGCGTATTGACGCTCATTAGTTTCTCTGTTTCTAAGGAATAAAAAGGTTCTTGAATTGGTTAGACTTAAGAGGTCTTAGTACGTTTTAATGAGAGGTTAAAAATTGGTTAAGGTCGGTATCAATGGATTCGGCCGAATGGGGAGGCTGGCTTTACGGGCAGCAGTTGAGATGAATTCTTCTCTTGAGTTCTCTGCAATTAATCGTGGAACCCCGGAGATGGTTGCCCATTTACTGAAGTACGACAGTGTTCATGGAAAAGCTCCCTTTGAGGTTGCTGTAGAAGGCGACTGTATTGTCGTTGATGGTAAGGCCATAAAGGTTCTGTATGAATCAGAGCCAGAAAATCTTCCCTGGAAAGAACTGGGAGTAGATCTGGTGCTCGAATGCAGCGGGTTATTTACCGATAGAGAAGGGGCCTCCAAGCATCTGAAGGCGGGCTCTGAGAAGGTTCTCATCTCTGCACCTGCTAAAAAACCTGATATCACAGTGGTCTTGGGCGTGAATGATGGGGACTATGATAAGGATAAACATAGGATCGTATCTAATGCTTCATGTACAACTAACTGTGCAGCTCCTGTGACAAAGGTCCTTCACGACGAATTCGGTATAGTGAATGGGTTCATAAGTACCATACATGCTTACACGACGAGCCAGAACATACTGGATAAGAGCCATAAGGATCTAAGAAGGGCAAGAGCAGCTGCTTTAAACATAGTTCCAACTTCTACAGGGGCTACCAAGGCAATCGTAGAGGTAATTCCTTCATTATCTGGGAAGCTTGATGGTATGGCTTTCAGAGTCCCGGTACCGGATGTCTCTCTTATAGACTGTGTCTTGGCTCTTGAGAAGGATATAAGTGCGGATAAGGTCAATGAGAGCTTAAAAAGTGCATCCGAGGGGTCTATGAAGGGAATTTTAGGTTACACCACTGAGCCTCTTGTATCGGTTGACTATGTACACAATACTTACAGTTCGGTGGTCGATAGCCTAGAGACAAGGGTAAACGGTAACTTGGCAAAGGTCATTGCATGGTATGATAACGAGTGGGGATATTGTTGTAGACTGATAGAAATGGCGGAAAAGATGTTCTAATATTTTTCCTTGACTTATCTCGTTACCCTTAGATTCTTCATTTTTTCAAGATTTTCGGGCTTTTTCTCGAAATAATCATGGACTGGGTTAAGTAGTTCAACAACAGATTCAGCTAGACCCTTTTTAAGGTCAAGGGGGTGGAGGTTTCCCTTCCTGTAACTACTAGCCAGCTCTTCATAGCTGTAATAAGTTACATCCCCACCATATTTTTTCGGTCTTTCGATCTTAAGTTCTCCATTATGCGGGAAAGCTAGCATCCTTACATGATCTAGCACCGGATTTCCTAATACTACTTTCTCGGGGCAATAAGCTTCATGGTACTTTTCCCTTATGGCTTGGGGGGAGTCGTTTACCCAGATAGCGCCCATGGAGACACTCTTGCTCATTTTAGCTTTAATACTCTTATCTATTGTTTCGTCCTCGTCAAAGCTTCCTTCTATTTGAGCCTCCTGCAAGCTTGGTAATAGAGGGTTGTGCAGGCACACCGGTTTTTTGTAGTTCAGTTTTGAAGCGACCTCACGGGCTAGCATGTGTACCTTTCTCTGATCCATACCACTGCAAGCACAATCCAGATCCATCTCGAAGATGTCACTTGTCTGCATTGCTGGGTAGAGAGCCCATGCAGATTCAACATCAACGCTGTCTGCGCTTCGACCCATTATAGGCATCGCTCTAAGCAATCGTTTTAGGCTGCTGTTCTTCATTACTCTAACGACCTTCTCCCAGTAGTCCTTATTATCTACGAGGTCCGACGCCCATAGATATTCCACCTTTCCTTCTGGGAGACCTAATGCAGTGAAACAGTCCTTGAAATAATTCCCAGCAGCTCTGATATTCTCCATTTCTCCATCCATCTTGTTGTTTATCCAACCATGCCAATCCGCTAGGAATATAATAAAATGGAATCCAGCTTCAACAAAGTCTCTCATTTTCTTACCCACAATAAGTCCTGTCCCAGCGTGCATCATACCACTGGGCTCAAACCCGACGTACCCTCTAGGGTTGTCATTTGTTTCTAATAAATGTCGGAGTTCTTCTCTTGTAATGATCTCCTGTAAGTTCCTGGAGACTATATTAAAACGGGTTTCAGTATCCAATTGATTCGCCAGAGGCTTATTAATTTGCATTATTTAAAAGGATTGAGGATAGGTAAAGCTGTCTAATTTCTTGGTAAACGCCTTAACTGCTCTAAAACATATTCCCTGATATCTGTAGGTGAGGGAAGATCAGCAATAATATTTCCATTTTTTATGAGAGGTTTTAGCATAGGCTCAGTCTCTCCTCCACAGTGTTTACAGATTGGAGCGGTAGCTTTATACGGTTTTACAGTATCCATAAGACAATTTTTGCATCGGAAGACCTGCTTTCTTCCTCCAAGTTTTCCTCTTTTTGCAGCTGGTTTACCTTCTACCTCCACTATGTCCATTGCAAAATCTGCTGTGGGAGCCCCACTAACCCACGTCCCAACACCGAAAGCATCAGCCCCGGCTTCCCCTAACTGCGCGACTGTATGCTCGTTAAGTCCTCCTGAGACAAATATCTTGACATGTTCAAACCCCCTTATATCCAGTTCCCATCGAACCTCTTTTATTATCTTAGAGAAGTCTCCACGCCTTGTCCTTGGCGTATCAAGACGTACCCCATTTATGGAATCCTTCAGTGCCTCTGCAGCCATTATCGATTCCGTCTTCTCGTCATAATAGGTATCAACTAGTATTACTCTGGGTACTTCTGGTTCCATTATCTCATCGTATGCCTTCCAGGCTTCAACTTGGTCACCGAAGGTTATCATGAGGGAGTGGGGCATAGTACCTGTAGCTTCAATACCAATAGTCTCAGCTCCAATAATACTTGATACTCCGTCCATTCCACCGATATATGCAGCTCTATCGATGGCAGGTGCGAGGGCGGGATGCATTCTTCTTATTCCAAAAGCTACAACTGGCTTAGCCCCCGCTGCCATTTTCACATAGGCTGCCCTGCTCGCTATCGCTGACTCTTGGCATATAAAACCCAGCATCGGGGTCTCGTATTCGCAAAAATCCTGATATATCCCATGTATAGTCAATACAGGGCTTCTATAACCAAGTCTGTCATGGCTGTGAAATATACTGCCCTCTGGCATGCTATAGAGATCAACTGGTAATCCCTCATAGAGTTTAGCGACCTCTTCTATACCACATAGTATTCCGTAACTGTGACTGTCAGGAGGGCTACCCGTGGTCACTTCGGCTACTACCTGTACTTTATCCTTTTTTTTTGCTCTGAGGATTTTTTTAGTCCTTTCGAAGTATACGTCTGTTGTTTTACCTTGTTTAATTTCTTCATCCGTAGCTACATAGAATTTTCTCATCGCTGTGCCCCTATTTTTCTTATCAGTTCATCGCTAGTAGTAATATCAGCATTATACATCTTGTTAATATAGTTTAGACTGTATTCTTGTTCCTCATCAGTAAGTGCATCTACACAGTCTACAGGAATGATCACCTGGTATCCTCTAAAAAAGGCATCAGCAGCAGTATGTTGTATACAAATATTAGTCAGTACTCCTGTTAACATTATCTCCTTTATATCAAGCTCCCTTAATATTGCGTCAAGACCTGTAGCATAGAAGGCACTGTATCTCCTCTTGTACAGATGAATTTCGTTTTCCATTGGCTCTAACTCAGGGACAATCTCTGCTCCCTTAGTTCCCTTCTCAGCATGTGCACCCCATACTTCAAATTCTTTGTCAATTCCTGGCAGATGGGCATCTGTTACATATACTATCTTCATCCCTTCGTTTCTAGCTACCTGCAAAAGTTCCTTTGTTCTAAGGACAACTGCTTGTGCCCTAGGGTTTCCAAATTTTCCTGTAACGAAGTCATTGATTAGGTCGATTATGATTAAAGCAGAATTTGCCATATTCTATCATATTAATCTTTAGAAAGGTTATATATAACGAGTCTTTGAGGGCAGGCGTCTTCTGTTCCCTGCAACAAACTTCCAGCCTCATTGAACCGGCTTCGCCGTACTCAGCTGGGCTCTCTCAGTTTGCATTGATTCTAGACGCCTGCGCCTCTACCCCGCCTGTTCCACCTGTGGGTAACCCTTGAATCATGACTCATCAAAGGCCGTCAAGATGGATGCGTCGGGTATCGACGGGGCATTGAAAAACTAACATCCTTGATGTTTATATCTTTCTGATTCTTAGACTCTACTTCTCCGACTGGTTAGTATAATTTCTGAACGAACTTCATTGAATATCTAGTGTAAGTAAAAAAAAGAAGTAAATTACTAGAATATCTGATTTTTCCACATATAACAACGATAATATTAAATCTGAAATAAAGATAATGATATTTCTTTAAGACACCATTGTTCACAGGATATTCCTTTCATAAAAAAGGGTAATTTAGATTTCAGTTATTGTTATTCCGCCGATTCCAAGGCCAATCTTGAAATTAATAGCAGGTTTCTCACCCAAGTCATAAGCGCTTGTTGTGTATACGGCGTTTCCGAATCCTCCACTACGTCTGTGAATATTTCCTCTTGTACTCACACTTGATAGGCCACTTATCTCGAATATTGCAGGTAGATCTTTTGCTATTTTAATGTCTAGTCCTCCGATGCCTCCCTCCAGTCTGACCTCAGAGTCCTTGTCAAGATCTTTACCTGTGAAACTCAAATTTACCTGCCCCACACCAGCGTCTAGACGCATCTGTCTGAAGTTCGCGTTCAATAATCCAGTGATAGACGTTTCGCCTACACCAGACTGTATTCTTAGCCTTTCCATGATCTCTTTGTTGGGCTCGTGGAACTCTAACTTGGTTTGGCTTACACCGGTCTCAATGTTTATCTCTGTTAAAGGGAGTGAACCTAACTTCCAGAGGCCTCTGCTTAACCCTGTTTTCATTTTAAGTCGATAAGGTTTTTTCTTTCCCAGTTTTATTTTCCAGTCGTTTTTTGGTGTATCCCAGACGTTTCTCGTAATTTTTTCATGTTGTTTAATGCTTACTTTGTTTTCAGTCTGGTTTATTTCTGGTTTCCAGGCAGGTACGTCATATTCTATGGTACCTTTTACTAACTCTTCATCACCGGGTTCTACACTTAAGTACCCAGCTACGCCAGAGCTGATTTCTAGATCAGGGTTTTCTGCTTCAGGAAAGGGGATATCTAGCTCCTCAACGACTAGCTTTCTTCTCACTTCCTTGAGGGCATGACCGCATTTCGAACAGTATATTGCATCTTTGGATACTTCTTCTCCGCATCTTGGACAGAACGGCATTTTTATCAAGGGTACTTATGAAGGATTTTATAAAAGGTGAACTATTGAAAGAAGATTTTCATCCTTTAGAGGTGTTTTTTAAACCATCTTAGGATGTTATTGAAGCGCTCCTCCCTGTGTTTAGGTTTACCTGATCTACTTAGATCGTGATTCTCGTCAGGAAATCGTATCAGCTCAGTTGTTACATTGTTTAGTTTCAGGGCTGTGAACCATTGCTCAGCTTCTGCCATAGGGCATCTATAATCCTGTTCACTGTGAATAATTAGACATGGTGTTGAGACGTTTTCAGCGTAGAACAAAGGACTGTGTTTCATCTGTTCTATGAGGTCTTCCCCCCAGTAAGTCTTGGCTCCACTGATGGATTCGGGTTGCATAAATCCTATATCACTTACGCCGAACTTACTAATCCAGTTACAAATGCTCCTGCATGTTACAGCTGCCTTGTAGCGGTTTGTATGGCTTATTATCCAGTTTGTGGTATACCCACCGTAGCTTCCCCCGGTTAATCCCAGCCTATTCTCGTCTATCCAGGGATAGAGTTCAGTTGCCCTGTCTGTAAAGTCCATAAAGTCCTCATAGTCTACTTCTCCATAATGGCGCATTACCGCCATTGTATAAGCTTCCTCATATCCCGCGCTTCCTCTAGGGTTAGTGTAGATTACTGCGTATCCTTCTGCGCTCAGAAGGTGGAATTCTTGGTAGATTCCATCTCCATAAACTCCTCTAGGCCCACCGTGCATCTCAAGGACGCAGGGGTATTTTTCATTTTCCTCCCAGTCCACAGGTTTGATGATCCACCCATCTACTTTTTTTCCTAACCTGTTTGTGAATTTAAAAGCTTCAGGTTCAACGAGCTCAAGTTCATCCAGTAAATCTTTATTGAAAGATGAGAGTTTCTTTTCTTTCTCATCTAAGATATATAATTCACATGGTTCAGTGGATTTCATGGCATTAAAGGCGATTTTATTGTCATTACTGATTGTAAACCCATCGATAACCTTGTCTGAGACTAGGGTGTGGACCTCCATGCTATTGAGGTGAAGCTTGTATAGGTTGCAGTAGGGGATGTCTGCGGTGTTAAATAAAATAGATTTGCCATCCGTGCTCCAGGCAAAGCCCCTTGTAGGGAATGATACTCTAAGGTCGCTTCCTACTCCCATTAGCAGACTTCTATCGAAATCCTCGGTTAAACATCTTGCAATACCTCCTTCTGAAGGCATGAGGAATAGATTGTAATCTACAGCGAGTTCCTCGGGGTCGTCATAACCGACAAAAGCAATATTCTTTCCATCAGGCGAATACTGGAGGCCAGCTATAGCGTACTCTCCATCCGTTATCTTCGCAGCCTCTCCACCCTCTGCTTTGATCTTATAAATTTCTCTAACTCTGCTTGTATCCGCATCCGGTTCCATATTTGTTATAAAAGCGATCTCAGAACCATTAGGATCCCAGGTAGCAGACTCAACCTCGTAATCCCCCTCTGTCAACTGTTTGGGATCCTCTCCTTCATTTACTGAAAATATATGAGTTCTTCTTCCCTCAAAGAACCCTACACCATTGAATTTGTAACGGATTCTTTCTATTCGCTTTACGTCTGTTTCTTCCGGTCTTTCACGGACCCAAGCTCTACTCAGGAAAAGAATCCTCTCTGAGTCGGGTGCCCACTCTGGAGTAACGACGCCTTCCTCGGTCTCTGCTATTAAACGAGCCTCTCCACCACCTCTAGAGATCACATAGAGCTGGCTTTTTTTATCTGGTTCTCGCCCACTGGATAGGAACAACAGTTTAGAGCCGTCTGGACTCCACCTTGGAAAGGTGTCGCTCCCTTGTCCATGGGTAAACTGGTATACCTTCCCTGTTTCTGTGTCAGCAATCCATATGTTACGGTTGTACTTGTCTTCTTCATAGTTGATGGTGCTGGTTACGAAAGCGATGTTCTTACCATCTGGGCTTATTTGAGGATCTGAGACGAACTTGAATCTGCGAAGATCCTCGACTTTGATCTTACGCTTAACCATATCAATCAGGATGAAGATGTTACTACAAAAATTAAGACTTGGCTTCTTCTGGCTTCAGATCTCCTCGGAAAATATGTGAAATTGTTAAATTTCGTCTTTTTTATTTGAGGTATTTGTCAAACCAGCGTAATATATGATGCAGTCTTTCCTCTCTGTGTCTCGGTTTACCTGATCTGCTTAACTCATGATTCTCATCTGGAAATCTCACTAACTCAGTAGGCACCCCTAGCTCCATTAGAGCTGTGAAAAATTCCTCTGCCTGTTCTATAGTACA
>CAZLHX010000044.1:0-20807 GCA_964559475.1 uncultured Candidatus Bathyarchaeia archaeon
CTCATGCTTATGAAGTGTCGTCCCTTGAAATCTGATGCGTCAACCATATCATCACACCAAACCAAAACAAGACAATCATATATCACCTTTACTTTTTTAACTGGGATCTAAACATCGTACAATTCTAATTCTTCTAGTAATTCTACTAAGCTAGGTGTGAGAGGGTAGTCTTTGAAATCCTTCTTCTCTACCCAAATGGCATCTAAGGCATCATCCATTGCTTTGAGGGTCCCTGATATGAGTTTTGCCAAGTAATCAATTATTATGAAATGATATTTTAACTCCCCAGTTATGTCCTTGATTATTTTATCTACGACGCTTATTCTCTCAATAAGCTCTACTTTTAGACCTGTCTCTTCTTCGGCTTCACGTAAGGCTGCTTCTTCAATCCTCTCACCAACTTCTACCAGACCACCTGGGATAGACCATAAACCTGCATCTGGCTCAGCAGCCCTTTTAATTAGGAGGTACCTATTCCCCTTACATATCAATACACCAACACCAACAATAGGGTGCTTAGGATACTGCCTCCTGCTCAACTTGAGTTAATATCCCCGAGTTTGTATTTTAATCATCCTGCTCCATCTCCTGAGCGATCTCCATATGAATGAATCGACTCATTGGTGTGCTTATACTGGAAGCAGGATAGACCTCAGCAAGGACTTTCACCCAAATAGGGAACCTACATTTCAATGATGTACCCTTGATTATTGCTTCACCAGGAGGAAGGTCGCCGATTAATTCAGCAAACTCTGAGCCTAAAATCTCCACAATACGGGCTTTATCAACATCCTCAAGGCTGTGGCAGACTATATTGTTGGCACATTGAGTAATTACAGTTTTCTCAACCGTGCTAAGTCTCTGAGTTACAACCCACAGCCCCACACCATTACGTCCACCATTTGTTGCGATCTCCTTAATCACACCAAGAAGCTTACCCCTACTGTCCTTCTCACCTATATCAAAAACTCCACGTTGAGGAGCATAATACATGGCTTCCTCCAAGACTATGATACATCCAAACTTCCTGTTCTCAAGAGCCTCGCCAAAGATCTTACCCAATACTTGTGCAACCACGAGATGTTTCTGACTCCATGTATCCTTTCCTTGACTGAGATCCATGATGACAACATGCTTATCTTTAAGGAGGTCTACTGGATCAAGAGGCATCATGTCTCCACTGGGTATCAGTTTACTATTTTCCACTGCGTTGAGAACTTGCTGTCTGTAAGCCTCAAAATCCTCTTCTTTCTTGGTAAACCCGAGCTTTTCTTGCTTAACCCAGTTGAGCGCTCTTTGAAGATTAGGCTTAGTCACCGTCAGAGCTTGGGCATAGAGTATCTTTAAGGCATGAATAAGAATTTTAGAATTCCACCAAGTCTTTTGCCAGCCAAATTCTGAGACGTAATCTCCCCAAGGAATGTCACTGGGCTGGAAGAACCTTCTCCATGGCACTTTAAGCACTTTTTCAGCGCCAAGGTGACTCCCTAAACTGCTGTACTCACCATCCTTATCAACAATAAAAAACCTTACCGGTGGATCTGCATTCGCCGCACGTGCCACCATACTAACAGCTGTCGTCGTCTTTCCAGTCCCTACTGCACCACAGATCAAACAGGATTGTCGTATTAAGCTGTAAAGCCCCAACTCGACATCAAGATCAGTGCTGGGATCAGTACCAAGAAGAAGCTTCCATTCGCCTTTAGGCTTTGTAAACCTTCCAATGATATCCCTCTCAGCTAGATATACAGGAGTGTTAGGAAGCAGAGGATATCGAAGAGGTCTTAAACTATCTCCATCATCCATCCAGCCCCACTGATAAGCTAAGGCATGAAGAGTAGAATCCTCGACATCATTTAGGACTCGTCCATCTTTAAGTAAAGCCTCCTCATACACTCTAACACGCTTATGAGGATAGACTCTCGTGACCTGATACACTACAGGTTTTCCATTTTTTGGGTGCTCAATAAAAACGAGGTCTCCCTTGGCTAGTTCATAACCTCTCAACAAAAGAATGGTAATCTCATTAATACCATACTCACCACTCACACTGTAAGTGTGACCTATCCTCAGACGCCCATCCACCCGCCCTCACCCCAATAAGGCACAAGCTGGGAGAACTCGCCACCCTCACGACCTACACGAGCAAGTATTTCAGAGTAAACATCAGCAATAAATTTCCGACTAACCTTAACCTCCTCATCTGCCCTAACTATAGGCAGAGGAATACCCTGCCACAAGCTTGTAGAATAACAATATCCAGCTATATCATCAATGTAACCTAAACTAAATACAGGTAAATCTATCCTAATGGGAGGAACATTCCACTCAGTACTCATCCTAGCGTAGAAACTGTAAATGGGACAATCAATGACATCCATAAAATAAGAATTCTTAGCAGCAATTCGTAGGGCTGTCTGAGGACTAAAAATATCCGTCCTCTCACCTGAACTTAGAACCTTATAAAGAACAGAGACATCATTTAACCCCATCTCGTTTACAATCCCTAAATAATGCAATAAATAACGAGCACTCGGTCGTTTTACTATCCCAGCCAGAAGTATATCATTATCTCTACAATGCAATAACAGCTGATTAATAGATTCAACCAATCTACGCCGTTCACCGTCTTCACACCCATTCCACCACCAATTACTAAAAGCGAGAGGCCCATCAACTAGAATCAATTCCGTATCAGGATAATTTTCAAGAAACTGATAAGCAGTCTCAAATAATTTTGCCTCGCGTCTCAGATTCACAACCGTAGACAGCATGTTCTTTGATTCATTGTAATTTTGAACAATGGACTCGGGTGAGAGAAAAAATCGCTCACAATTGGGAAGTCTATAAGCTAAAGCCCCAATTATTGCATACTGTCTTGAAGCTAATGGAATTATCTGACTACCAGCGTCAACACCGGCAACATTAATGAAAACCTCTTTTTTTCTTATGGGAAAAATTCTTATTTCATCTTTCAATTGTGCAGCTAATTGGTTAATTATTGGTGTCTCGTTTAATACATCTTCTGCTATTTCATGGAGTAAAAGATTTCTCAGAGTAAGGCTAAAATTTGGGGAAGGAACGTGATCGAGAGTTTGTAAACGATTCTCTTCTTTGACCGCGAGCACCAATAATTCACGTTCCTTGAAAGCTATTTCTACACAACACTTTTTTTCTAGAATATATAAATCCTCTGATTATTTTGAGCGTAATTTCCGATTTAGTACAGTTTATTTATATAATCGGAAATTTATACGCTCAAAAAAACATTACTCCAGGCTAATTCAATAATCAAACCCAAAAGTAACGTTAATAAGAACTTCAGTACAAACAATTCACTAGTAAAATGTCATCAGAGCTAACCCTAAAAAATACTGTTTTTCGGGAATTCCTTAAAAATACAGACTTCGGTCCGAGCGAAATGGCAGACCACATTAATGCTAACTATAACTCAGTCAAGGCTGCTTTTGCCAAGCTTGCAGAAGAGGGATTACTCGATCGCCCAGAGCGAGGAAACTATGAGCCCAGTTTCGCAGGGATAATTCTAAATCTTATCTCAAGAATAGATGAACTAGAGATGAAAATTCAGGAGATAGAATCATGAGTGAAGAACTATGGGAAAAAGTCCTAGAGGATCTTAATCCCTCAACCAGCCAGTTCAAGGTCTTACTTTACTTGGCTTTTAGAGGACCATGCCAACCTAGTGAAATCTCTGATAATACAGAAATACCTCCAGGGACAGTTAGACCCGCTTTGAGAACATTATTAGAAAAGGGATATATTAATCAAAAAGAAGATGGGGACTATAAATCATTGATCCCTTTTACTGAAATACTCTCACAATTATATATACTGGCTCAAAGCTAAGGAGGAAATGAAGTCATGGCTGTTGAGGAACTTGATGCTCTCAGTAGAGCAGACAGTCAAAGAGAGGTGTTCTTCTGCCTCATAGAAAACGAAGCCCCCATGACTTCCCAGGAGATCGCTGAGATTTTAGACTTATCAGTCAATGCGGTTAATATCGCCTTATTCAACTTAAACAAAAAAAACTTGGTTGAACGAATAAGCAGAGGGGTCTATAAGTTCAGGCTTGGACCGGTATTAGTGATGTTGCTTAGAGATTATTTTAGTGAGTAATTATGGATTCCACCCTCGCTGAGATGGATCCAGAAACCCTGGCTTTCAAGATAATCACTTTTTTAACTTTCAAGGATGAACCTATGAGACCCATCGATATATCTCGAGAACTGAATGAAAAAGGAAGTAGTGTTAGAGCAAGATTAGCTGAGCTAAAAAAAGATAATCTCGTTGAATCAACTGGAGAAGGATATATCTCGAATATAACAAGTTACGAGATTCTCATGAAACTTTTTAGACAACAACCTATAGAATAATGTTGAATCGCATGTCTGAGAAAAAGCTAGAAAAATATAAAGAAAAAATGGATAATCTATTATCATTAGATAGGGCTCCAAGCCAGTTCAGTGTATTCTTGTTCTTACTCGAGTCTGGAAGAATCATGACAGTTAGAGAGATTTCAGAGCACCTTGAATTAACAACCAAGGCAACTGAGAGAGCGATTGCTAAGTTAGTGGATAAAGGATTAGTAATCAGAAGCACTTTCAGAGAAGCGAGCTATAAGGTAGACTCAAACGAAATGATGATATCATTTCTACTAGCAATAACAGAACTTTATGATAAATATCAAAAAATTAAAGGCTAATGCATGCATTGTGATAATTACTTCTAAAAGATCACTCAACATACTCCTCATTTAAGACATAAAGATAACCTCGTTTCTTATCCTTCCATCTTCTAAGACTACCTTTCTTTACAAGCCAGACTAAAACTCCACTAAGGGTTGTTTTAGGAAAATAGACTGCATTAGCTTCCATCGCCTCCCTCAACTCACCCATTGTTCGAGGAGTTTCTCCCCATTCAGTATGCAGTAGAGAAATCACAGCTTCCCCACATTGGGTTGTTCGAGGAATATTAGGAAATTTTTGTATACCATGTGTAAGGCTATTTCCTGATTCTGTGATTTTAAGAACGTCCTTATTAAAGGCTTGAGAAAACTTTTCAACAATCATCTCCAGCTCATCGAGAGTCTCAAGAACTTCAGCACGATCTCCGCCCAACTCAATTTCCATATCCCCAATGCGTACTTTAAGTCGGAAAGGAGGCTCAGACATTTTAACACAACAATGAAGTTAATAATTTAATAACCAATAATATTCTTAATAATACTTATGTGCTAAAAAAATTTAATAAAAAAATAATTTTTCAACCCATCTAAATTATTAAAAAAACAATTTAAAAAAAAGTTAGATCTTTTCTCTAAGATATTTTTGTAGAATCTCTTGTACTTTATTTGGATTAGCTTTTCCTCGTATCTGACTCATTACTATACCCATTAAAGGACCAAAAGCACCCATCCCCCTCTCTTCAATCAAGTTTACTTTATCCTGGACGATTGAATTGATTATCTTATCTAATTCTTCTGAATTCAACATACCTAGACTCAGAGTTTTTAATGCCGTTTCTCCATTTTCTTCAGGATTTTTTGAAAGCCAAGTCAAAATACTTGGAAGGGATTCTTTAGCCGTCCTTTCATCTGTTACTAATTTGAATACATCATACAAATGCTCCTCTGTGAGATTTTCAACTGGAACTCCCTCTCGTCTAAGCATTGTAAGATCTTCCGTAAGAGTAACAGCTAATAAAGTAGGATCAATATTTTCTCCAGCTAACTCCTCAAAAAGCTCGATGTACTCGGAGTCCACAATTTGAGACGCCAGCTTCTTGTTAAGGTTATAATCACTCTGAATTCTCTTGAGCTTCACCTCAGGTTTCTCAGGAAGCATAACTTCAATTCTTCTTAGCCTATCTTGTGAGATTAAAACAGGCTTAACATCCGTCTCAGGGTACATTCTTGCGGCTCCAGGTCTAGGTCTAGTATAACGAGTAGAACCATCGGGATTAGCTGATCGAGTCTCCTCGGGGACTCCATAAAAAGCTTGACGAGCACGTTCTACGACTGCGTCTAAGGCAAGGATACATTTTTCCTCCTCATCAGCTACAATGACAATAGCATCATTCTCATCAGCGTCCATGAACCCATATAAACTTTCAACCTCCTCGAACGTAATTTTATACCCCGGTAGTTCATCTGTATGAAATATTCCACGAACTCCTCCCCTATATTTCGCATGATCGCTTAACTCGGTTCCAAGTCTTCTACCTGGACATAGTTCCTTGCCAGTTAAACCTTTGAATCCTTTAAGTTTTAAACCATAAACTTTTCCGCCCTTACTTATTGCATTCTTTAATATTCTAGAGTCAGTATTCTGGAATATTTCAGTAACATCAACTGGTTCTACCCTAATTTCATCAATCTTAATATTTCTATTTGACAGTTCCTCTGCTATCTTCTTCAAGGTTAATTGTCTTTGAGCTTCATACTCGACGACTGTATCTAGAAGGCTGAGGTCTTGAACTCCTTTTATCTCAATTATGCTACCCTTTATTATCGAGACATTCACATCTTGTCGTATGGTTCCTATTCCCCGTTTTACCATCTTGGTGGCACGTAGCAAGGCTCCGATTCTGGCTGCAACTGCTTTTGTCTCCTCAGGGCTATGCATCTCAGGAGCTGTGGTTACCTCGATTAGCGGGATACCAAGTCTATCAAGACGGTAAGTAATTTCATCTCCTTTCTCGTCGATCTTTCTGGCAGCGTCCTCCTCAATCGCCACCTGTTCAAGATTATATTTTTTTCCATTCACCTCAACATTTCCACCAAGGCTTACAACGCTGGTTCTCTGAAAGCCTCCCGTATTGCTACCATCCACAACAGTCTTTCTCATGACTTGCACCTCATCTACGGGGGATGCATTACACATAATGCTAAAAACTAGTGCAATATCAAGAGCTTCGAGGTCAAGCTGTCCTGGGGGTTCTTCATCCATTTCTACAAGACATATTGAGTCGTGATTTGCCTGATAGATAATATTCTTTCCTTTCAGGAATTCGAATAGAGCAGCTGGATCAATCTCACCCAGTTCTGACTGGCTTGGACGTAGTCTCCGTCTAAATGTAAAGTCTGGTTCACCTTGATTCAGTTTGGGAGGACAGCTACAAAATAATTTATGTTTTGTATCTAACTCTTGATGGATCTCTATTCCAACGGTTAGACCAATTTCTTTATAGTCCATTAGCTAAACCTCCCCAAGAATGGAGTCCTAGGATTGAACTCCCCAACTATATTTTGTATCATTAAGTCTCTAGCTTCTTCAATATCATCAGTCTGTCCTAGAACCCATTTCATCTTGACGAATGCAGTCTCAGCATGCATATCTTCAAGGGGAATTACTCCTCTTTCAATGAGTTCACGTCCATGACTGTAAACATTCAAATGTACTCTGCCCCAAATGCACTGACTTGTTATCCCGACGAGAACTCCCTCTTTTCTTGCTCTATCTATAAGAGGCCATAGATTCTTGTTTACTTGCCCCAAGCCTGTTGCTTCGATGATTATTCCCTCATAACCTTCATCTAGATAAAATTCAAGAATACTCGGACTCATATCAGGATGGAACTTTAAATAACCTACGCTATCATTGAAGTTTGTGAACAAATTGGGTTCAGTATCCTCTCTTCTACGATAGGTCTCGTTGATAATCTCCAGTTTCTCCCCAGTATAACGGGCTAGAGGCCAATCATTTACAGGTTGAAAAGCATACCTACTACTAGTATGACATTTCCTCACTTTTGTTCCTCTAAGATATATCACATTTGGATCACTGGTTGTCTCATGTAGACCCACACAAACTTCAGCAAACGGGGCATTAGCTGCAGTATATACGCCTCCCATTAGATTGGTAGCATTATCACTACTGGGCCTATCACTACTTCTTTGACTACCTACAAATATTATTGGGACAGGTAGATTTTGAATAGCGAAACTTAAGGCTGCACTACTATACCCCATGGTATCGGTGCCGTGAGTGATAATGACACCTTGTGCTCCTTCTTTTATCTTTTTATACGCTCTCTTAGCCATTCCTTCCCAATGTTCATGCCCGATATCCTCGCTAAATACACTATATAATATATCAGCCTCAACATCAGCGATTTCTATGAGCTCAGGTACAATACTGAGTAAGTCTCGACTAGTCATGGCGGCGTAAACACCGCCTGTTATATAATCCACTCGACTTGCTATAGTACCTCCAGTACTAATAATACTGACTTTAGGTAAGCCTGGTGCAGCTTTAGGAAGAGGGGGGGGTTTAAATTCAGGTTTTGGCGCTTTACCAATTTTTTTTATCTGAGCATCAGAGCTGTAAGCTAGACCAATATTGTAACCTGATTTGAGCTTTATTACAATGTGCCAGTCATCATAGGTCTCTACACGGGGCATTAGGCTACCAGTATATCGGATGTCGTCAATAACAACTTGCAGCTGATCCCCGATCTCTGCTGGTATCTTTTCAAGAGCCTCTCTTAGATCCCCTCTATAGCCAGCAAGCTTATCCTTACTCATAATTATTCAAGGACACTACTACGTCTTTCCCCTTAATAATTAGCTTGGTGAAGTTCTATATTTCCTTAGAGACGTATACCCCATTCTTCGAATATCCAAGCCGGTAATAATATTCCTTGGTCCCAAGTGCACTCATAACCACCATTTTTTTAAGGTCATATTCCTCGTTAGCTATTCTCTCTGCTTCATCCATTAGAGCCTCCCCCCATCCTTTATGCTGCCAGTGTTCACCCCTTACTCCAACAGGAGTCATCCTGCCATAAACATGAAGCTCTCTAATAAGTCCAGTATTACCTTGTATCTCTGGTCTAAAAACTTGATCTGATGGAATTCTTAATCTTAGGAAACCTATTAGAACATCATTCTCTGGATCCTCAATCGATATAAATTTCTCAATTCCTTCTGAAGCATCATATTTACGATTAAAGATCTCCAATTTGTCTGCACTTACCTCAATTCCATCTCGGGCTCTATGACCAACCTCTCTACATCTGATACATTGACATTTATCACCATTTTCCATGAGTTTCCTTTTTGCTAGTTGACGAAGATTTCCTTTATCCACACCAGCTACAATCTGGTGAACAGGTATATCTCTCTGAACCCTCATTATTCGAATCCAAGGAGGAGTCATACTCTTAATTTCAGAAACAATATTCACTGCCTCGTTTGTTAATAAAGGAGAATAATCTCCATCAATATACCAATCATATAACTTGGTACCTTTCACAACTAGAGTAGGATAAATTTTTATCATGTCTGGCTTAAAACGAGGGTCATTAAAGATTGTCTTAAATCCTTCTAAATCCCGTTCATAACTTGATCCAGGAAGCCCTGGCATCATGTGGTAACAAATTTTTAATCCAGAGTCTTTCATCCTCCGCGTACCGTCAACTACATCTTGTACACAGTGACCTCTCTTAACTAGTTCATATATATCATCATAGACGTTCTGAACTCCAATTTCTACTCTTGTGACTCCGAGATCTAAGATATCTGAGATCTGTGACTGTGACAAATGATCTGGTCTAGTTTCGACTGTTATTCCCACATTCCTTGTATTCCCTGTCTCGGCTATTTCCTTAGCCTCATTCAGATTTAAACTATCTTTACCTGAGATGGCGTCAAGACATTCTTTCACAAACCATCTTTGATAAGTTTCTTCAGATGCTGGAAAGGTCCCTCCCATAATTATTAAATCAACTTTATCCACTGAATGACCTATTGCTCTTAACTGCTCCATTCTGTTTTTGACTTGAAGGTAAGGTTGATATTGATTCTGGGATCCCCTCATAGCTGCTGGTTCATGTCCAGTATAACTTTGAGGACTATCCTCATCAGGACCTCCGGGACAATATACGCATCTACCATGCGGACACTCTTGAGGTTTAGTCATAACCGCGACAACGTTTACCCCACTAAGAGCACGTGTTTTCTTTCGTCGAAGAAGGGGTAACAATTTTTTCTTTTCAGATTCATAAAGTATCCGGATTAGTGAAGCATTACCAGGTATTTTATTTAGATTATATTTTCTGGCAATTTCGAATTTTGCATGTTCCAGATCGTTCTTGGTAGGGGCATCTTCTTTTTTTAGAATTTCAATTATCTCTCTGAGTTGGGTTTGCAAGATAATCCAACCTATTAGTTGTTTTTTTAAAAGGTTATTTATTAGAAGAGAGAACCGTTAGAAAATATATCAAAATTATCTGTTATACCGATCTTGTCTGGCATTTACTATTCTGTTCAGATAGTTGATTCGATTTCTCTTTTTAGGAGTTGGGCTCTTTTTAGGTGTACCTTCAATTTTTGGTGTTTGAGCCCTAACTTTTCCTGCTTTTGTTAATGAGCCGTGTGTAGGCATTTTCTATTCACTGCCAACTTTACAGCTTTTAGATATTTTAAACCTTACGGGGGTTTATCAGCTCATACAAAAAAATCCATAGAATTTGTTATCTGATTTTCATAAAACTCGCTAGAGCATGGAATTAGGAGAAGTATTTTTATTCAGCCTTCTAGTGTTGTTGGATAGAATGCACAGAGGCATGGGCTTTCTGTGTTAATTGAAAATTAGGCGAAAAATATTATGATAATCCCAGTTCGGTGTTTCTCATGCGGGAAAGTAATAGGTGATAAATGGGAGGAATTTAACCGGCGCGTAGAGTTGGGAGAAAACCCTCGCGAAGTACTAGATGAATTAGGTGTTGAAAGATACTGTTGTCGTCGAATGCTTCTTTCCCATGTAGAGATAATTGATGAAGTTCTCAGATTCCATGAGGAAAGAGAGAGCCCCGATCTAAGAGGAGGTAAATAAGAATGGAAGTAGAACAAAGCGAAAATTTACTCTTACCCCAAGAAGTATTACTAAGCGCAGGTGTACACATAGGAACACGTATAAAAACAAAGGATATGGAGCCTTTCATCTACAAGGTAAGACCAGATGGTCTTTTTGTTCTTGACATGGAACAGATGAATGAGAGAATACAGGTAGTAGCTAAATTTCTCTCAAGGTTTGATCTTAGTAGGGTAGTTGTAGCTAGTAGCAAAAGATATGGTAGAGATCCAGTAGAAAAATTCTGCAACTTATTAGGGTGCAAGCCTTATACAGGTAGATTCACTAGTGGCAGCTTTACAAACCCAGATTATGCTGATTTCTTTGAACCAGATGCAGTAATTGTTACAGATACCCTTGCAGATCAACAGATAGTGGAAGAGGCTTCACAGGTAGGCGTACCTGTTGTTGCCCTCTGTAGTACAGATAACAGCCTGAAAAACGTTGATCTAGTTATACCGGTAAACAACAAGGGGCGTAGAAGCTTAGCTATTGTATACTGGCTTCTAACACGTGAGATTCTCAGAGAAAGAGGAACTCTACCTACCAGTGGAGAATTCGGGGCAACGATAGAAGACTTTGAGACTACTCTTTAGGTGATAATATGAGTATCAGGCAACCTGTAGTCGCAGGTTCTTTTTACCCAGCTAAGCCTGAAGAACTCAAAAATACTATCAAAAAATCGTTTCTACATAAAAGAGGACCTAGAAGATTACCTCAAGAAAGTAATAAAGATAGGACAATATCGGCTGTAGTTTGCCCCCATGCAGGATACCAGTATTCAGGTCCATGTGCAGCACATAGCTATATTGAGCTGTCTAAAGAGATACCTCCAAAAACGGTAATTATGATTGGTCCCAACCATACTGGCTGGGGATCTCCGGTCTCTATGTATGGAGAAGGATCCTGGCAAACACCATTGGGTAGAGTAGAAGTTGATGAAAAACTGGCTAGAGAATTATTCAATAACTCCGATATAATTGACTATGATGAAACAGCGCATAGAAGAGAACACAGCCTAGAAGTCCAGTTACCATTCCTGCAGTATATTTTCAACCAATTCAAGATTATTCCAATCTGTATGGGGTATCAAGATCTTGAGACTAGTACCGAATTAGGTGAAGCTATACAAAAAACAATTGAAAAAAAAAATGTGTTAATTTTAACTTCCTCTGATTTCACCCATCAGGAGCCTCAAGAGTCTGCTAATAAAAAAGACAGCCTTGTTATCAATGCAATTCAATCAATGGATGAAAGACAACTTCAAACAGTAGTAAAAGAAAATAGGATCACGGCCTGCGGATATGGACCGATTTCTGCTGCAATTGTAGCATCAAGAAAACTAGGAGCGGATTCAGCCACCTTACTTCAGTACTACACAAGTGGGGATATTATTAATGATTTCAGAGCTGTAGTGGGATATGCTGCGATTAAAATTACATAAGTGAGAAGAATGCTGGTCGAAGCAACAGCCCCAGGGAAAATGATCCTATTTGGCGAACATAGTGTAGTCTATGGAAGACCAGCGATTGTTCTAGCAATAGATCGAAGAGCAAGAGTCATCGCAAAAAAAAGAGAGGATAATAAAATATTCATAGATGCTGATAACCTGGGGTTCAGTGGCTACTTTGAGGATGATGTCTACCATGCCGTGCGTGGAAAAGCATGGAGAGGTAGGAATCTAGCAGGTCTAAACGTTGCTGCAAAAAAGACCATGGAACATCTTGGTTTTGACTCAGGAATAAATCTAAAAGTAAGATCTATGATACCAATAGCGGTAGGACTTGGTTCTTCAGCAGCTATATGTGTTGCTACAGTAGGTGCAGTACAACAACTCTTTGACGCAAATTTATCACAGCAGGAAATCTCTACCATTGCATATGAGGGAGAGCGAGTAATTCATGGTTCTCCAAGTGGAGTCGATAATAACATCAGCGCAAACGGCGGAATACTTAGGTACTCAAAAGATGAAGGATTCAAGAAGTATAAATCAGAAATTGACATTCCATTCCTTATAGGAAACAGCAGAAAAAAACGATCCACTAGAATAATGGTAGAAAACGTAGCTGAATTGAAGAAAAAAAATCTAGGTGTTGTGGAGAAGGTGCTTGAGAGTATGGGAATAGTTGCAGAAGAAGGACTACAAGCCTTAATGAATAAGGATATAAGGAGACTAGGCGATTTGATGAATCTTAATCATGGTTTGCTCTCATCATTAGGAGTATCTACCTTGAAGCTTGAGATTCTTGTACATACAGCGAGGAAATATGGTGCCCATGGAGCTAAGCTTACAGGAGCAGGTGGTGGAGGATGCATGATAGCAATAGGAGAGGAAAACAGCCTCGTCAGAATAGAAAAAGCATTGAGAAGGAGAAAGTCTGATACTTACAGAGTCTCCCTCACTGATAGAGGGGTTGAGAGCAGGTGGATAGAAGAACATGAAGCTTCTTAAACTGGGTGGAAGCGTAGTAACAAGAAAAGCTGAAAGATTCACCATAAATATCGAGCAAATAAGACGGCTAATACAAGAGATTAAAAAGACGCTCCCACAAAAACTAGTAATAATACATGGGGGAGGATCCTTTGGCCATCCAGTTGCTAAAGAATATAATATAAATGAAGGTTATAATTCTCCCCATCAATTAATAGGATTCAGTAAAACTCATCAGGCAATGGTTTCCTTAAATTCTAAAATTATAAATGAGTCAATTGATGCAGGAATTCCAGCTATTGGAGTATCTCCCTCATCATTTTTAATAACAGAAAATAGAAGAATCAAAAAACTAGATGTTATAATCTTAGAGAAGCTACTTAATTTTGGTCTAATGCCTGTTCTTTATGGAGATGCAGTTATAGATGAGAAACAGGGTTTTGCCATTTTATCTGGAGATCAATTAGCTGTTGAAATTGCCAAGAAACTCAAGGTAAAAAGACTGATCTTTGGCTCAGATGTTGATGGTGTCTATACAGCAGACCCAAAATTAGACTCTGAAGCAAAATTAATGGACAAAATCTCAATAAGAGAAATCACTGAAAAATCGAAAATACGTGGGTCTTTGAATACTGATGTTACTGGGGGTATGCTTGGAAAAATTCAGGAAGCAGGAGAAGCAGCTAGAGCCGGCATTGAGGTTTTAATTGTAAACGCTTTAGAACCGGACATAATTCGTAATGCGCTACTCAGCGAAAAGGTAAAGGGAACCTACATCATACCTTAAGACATGAGTGGTATACAGGAAAGAAAACTTAACCATCTAAGAATCAGCCTTGAAGAAAATGTACAAGGAGACCTTCCTACAGGTTTTCAGGATGTAAGACTGATTCACAGATCTTTACCCGAACTAGACTTAAAAGATGTCGACCCAAGTATCGATTTGTTCGGTAGAAGACTTTCAGCACCACTTATAATAAGCGCCATAACTGGAGGCACTAAGAAAGCAAAAGAGATCAATTTTGAATTAGCCAAGATCGCTGAAAAGAAAAGAATAGGTATCTGTGTAGGTAGTCAAAGGGTAGCTATAGACTATCCTGAAACAAGAGAAACTTTCTCCATAGTTAGAGAGATAGCGCCAAACACATTAGTAATGGGAAATATTGGATGTCCTCAACTAGTAAAAGGATGGGGGGTAGAGGAGATAAAAGAATCAATTTATATGTTGGATGCTGACGCGATGAGCTTACACATGAATCCCTTACAAGAAGCGATCCAGTTAGGTGGGGATACTGACTATCGAGGAATTCTAGAAAAAATAAAAGTTATTACATCCAGCATTGAGAAACCAATAATTATGAAGGAGACCGGGTGTGGAGTCTCTTATGAAGATGCCTTGGCCATGGAAAAAGCAGGAGTCCAAGGACTAGAAATAGCTGGAGTAGGAGGAACAAGTTGGTCAGCAGTAGAATACCATATTGCAAAGGAGGCAGGTCAAAAAGACCGAGAATACTTAGGCAAAGCCCTCTGGAACTGGGGTATCCCAACAGCAGTAAGCGTTGTAGAGACTAGTATGAAAACGAATCTAATGATTATTGCCTCAGGGGGAATAAGAACAGGTCTTGAGATGGCTAAATCCATCGTTCTTGGGGGAAATGCTGTAGGTATAGCTAAGCCTTTCCTCGAGAAAGCATTAGGTGGAGAAGAATATTTAGACGCATATATAGACATGTTAATACAAGAATTAAAAGTCGTGATGTTTCTAGTTGGTGCTCGAAATGTTGATGAGCTAAAGAAGAAACCTGCAGTAATACTAGGAAGAACAGGTGAATGGCTGAAGCTAAGAGGAATTGATATATCCAAATATGCAAGAAGAATAAGTAACTTTTATCTATCTTAACTTTGGTCTATGCATCGTCTAGGTGAACAGATGTCCATAGCGGAAGAGATAAAAAATAAATTAAACTCTAACGCCAAAAAAGTAGATTCCTTTATAGCTGAAGTATTTTTTAGTCGAAAACCAGATGAGCTGTATGAGGCCTCCAGTTATATCCTAGAGTCAGGGGGAAAACGTCTCAGACCTTATTTAACTATTAAAACCTGTGAACTATTTGGGGGTACCGCTGAAAAAGCTATTCCTTTCGCTTCGGCAATGGAGATCCTACATAATTTTACTCTTATACATGACGATGTTATGGATCATGATGAGTTAAGGCGTGGAAACTCTACAGTTCACAAAAAATATGGTATTCCTCTAGCAATTCTTGCAGGGGATCTACTTTACACAAAAGTATATCAGATCTTTGTTAACCATATCCCAGAAGAATTAAGTTACGAAGATGTAATAAAAATAATTCAACGCATAACAGATTCAACAATACTCCTGTGTGAAGGACAGGCTTTGGATATATTATATCCAGAATCAATGGATATTAATGAAGAAGATTACCTTTTAATGGTGGGAGGGAAGACAGGTGCTCTTTTCAGTGCATCCGCTGAAACTGGTGCAATAATTGGGGGAGCAAGAGATGAAGAACGTCTGGCAATCAGCAAATTCGCATGGGATGCAGGAATAGCTTTTCAAATTGTTGATGATATATTAGGGATTACTTCAACGGAGGAGAAAATTGGGAAACCTGTTGGAAGTGATATATTAGAGGGAAAGAAGACTCTAATTATCATTCACGCCCTTGAAAACGCAAACCAAGAACAGAAAGAGATTATCCTAAAAGTTCTAGGAAAAGAGGATTCTACCAAAGAAGATCTGAAAACTGCAATTAGAGCAATACATGAGACCGGTTCTATAAATTATGCCAATGACCTTGCTAAGTTATATATGGAATCTTCCTTAGAGATCCTAGCTCCCTTCCCTGATTCTGAAGCAAAGAAGGATTTGAAAAACCTGGTTAAGTATTTCGTCGAGAGGAAATACTAGGGAAAGGAATAATAGCTATCTCACTTGTCTATTTCCGGGATAATAATGCCCATGAGCGATGACGAGATAAAGAAAGAAGCGATAAAATATGCTGCGTTAAACGCATCTAAACACGAGGGGACAGCTCAGGCAGGTTCAGTTATAGGTAAAGTACTGGCTGAATATGATGAACTTAAGCCTAGAGTAAAGGAAATTATACCGATAATAAATGCCGGGGTATCAGAAGTCAACTCATGGACTGTGGAAAAACAGGCATCATTCATAGAAGAAAACTACCCTGAACTACTAGAAACAAGTAAGGAAGAGAAAGAAAAAAAGATGCCTCCCCTAGAGGACGCTGATGAGTGGCCGATGATAAAGACTAGGTTCGCTCCAAACCCCGATGGGGCATTACACCTAGGGAGTGCAGAGCCAATAATTTTTTGTGACGAATATGCAAAAATGTATGATGGACATTTTATACTTAGATATGAGGACACCAGTTCTGATGTAAAGCCTCCAATTCCTGAGATGTATGATGAAATAATTAAAGACCTTAAATGGTTAGGAGTAAAAATCGACGAGAAATTCATACAGAGTGACAGACTTGAAATGTATTACGATTACGCAGAGAAACTCTTGGAGATGGGTAATGCCTACGTCTGTACCTGTCCTGTTGAGGAGTTTAGACACCTATATATGAATATGGATCCCTGTCCTTGTAGAGACCTAGATCCTAAAATGCAATTAGAACGCTGGGAAAAAATGCTTGGTGATACCTATGATAAAGGAGAGGCAGTTGTAAGGATAAAAACTGATCTAAGCCACCCTAATCCAGCAATAAGAGATTGGCCTGCTCTAAGGATAAGTGACTCACCTCACCCTCGTCAGGGCACAAAATACAGGGTATGGCCTCTATACAACTTTAGTTGTGGAATTGATGACCACTTAATGGATGTCTCACATGTTATCCGAGGAAAAGAACATAACGTCAACTCGATACGTCAACAGTGGCTGCACAGACATATGGGTTGGAGGACTCCAACAGTTATAAACGTGGGCAGGGTTGGCTTGGAGGATACTATACTTAGTAAATCCAAGATGAGAAATGGTATTGAGGCTGGAAAATACTGGGGATGGGATGATCCTAGACTTGGAACCCTTGCTGCTTTAAGGCGCCGAGGTCTGCAGCCTGCTGCTATTCGGTCGATAATGATCCATATCGGACCAAAACCTGTCAATGTTATGTTAACATGGGATAATATCGCAGCTGAGAATAGAAGTATAATTGAACCATTAGCAAACAGGTATTTTTTCATAAAAGATCCAGTACTACTTGAGGTAGATGAGATAAAGGAACCTATTTTAGCAAAGTTACCAAAACATCCAGACCAGGAAGATAGAGGGACAAGGGAGTATCACATAAAGCCAGATAATGGAATGTCCAAGTTTAATATTTCATCAAATGATCTCAGCAGATTAGAAAAAAGTCGTTTCGTCCGCCTTATGGGATTAATGAATATAGAAATCTTAGAAATAACACAAGATAAAGTAAAAGCTAAATTTCACTCAAAAGATTACCAAAAAGCTAGGGAAAGAGATGCGCCCTTTGTACACTGGCTACCTGAAGAATCGGGATTTGAAGGTAAAGTAGTAATGCCGGATGCAAGCTTTGCTGAGGGGATGGTATCTAATTATTGCAAAGAGCTGGAAAAAGATGAGATGATCCAGTTTGAGAGGTTTGGGTTCTGCAGAGTAGACTCACTCGAACCATTTGTAGCTTATTATACACATAACTAATTTTTCGTCATAGAAAAAGGGTTCAAGATCATGGATTCATATTAAATTATTTTTATTTAAAGCCACAATGTTTAATAAAGAACAACAGGGTTAGTGTTTACACCTTGAGGGAAATGAAATGTCAGGAGATGTAGATCCTTCGAAACCCTTCTATGTAAGGTTCGAAGTGCCAAAAGAAGTTGCTGATGCTGCCTATGAGGCTCTTAAAATTGCATCAGAGTCAGGAAAGATTAAGAAAGGAACTAATGAGACCACAAAAAGCATAGAGCGGGGAAAAGCAGAACTGGTCCTAATCGCGGAGGACGTACAACCTCCGGAAGTAGTTGCACATTTACCTCTCCTTTGTGAGGAGAGAAATGCCCCCTTCGTATATGTTCCCGAGAAGAATAAGATAGGAGACTCCTTGGGAATTAATGTTAGTTCAGCAGCAGCCTCCATTGAGGACTCTGGAGATGCTGCGAACCTAGTCTCAGAGATTCATAAAAAATTAGAGGAAATAGTGAAGTAGTATGAGCCAAGATTCTGACATGCTTATACCTGCAACCGTTATACAGATCCTTGGAAGAACGGGGTTAACAGGAGAGGTTATGCAGGTAAGAGTCAGGATTGAGGAAGGAAGAGATAAGGGACGTATCATAACAAGAAACGTCAAAGGCCCTGTTCGAATTGAGGATATACTTCTTCTACGAGAGACAGAGCGAGAAGCAAGAAAAATTAGGTAGTGATTAAATATGCCTCAAATTTACGAGTGTAGTTTCTGTGGAGACGAGATAGCCCCAGGTACTGGGATGGCCTTTGTCCGTCGAGATGGTAGAATACTACGGTTCTGTAGCAGTAAATGTAGAAAAAGTGCTCTAATTCTTAAACGTGACCCACGAAAATTCAAATGGACTAAAGCATGGCGCACTAGACAAAGGTAAACTAATAAATCTTTTTTTAATGTATTTTTACCCAGTTTTATTCTTCGTTTAGGATAAATGATATAACGTTAATCTATGTATATTAATTAGGGATTAAATGACTCTAAAAATCCCCGCAAACCTCCAGAAATATGTAGTTCTCTCCGAGGAAGAAGACATAATAGATCGCTTCAAGTGCCCTGTTGAAGGATGCAAGTTTACTACAAGACTCGGTCCAGGAGCCGTTCGGATGCATATATTGCTAAAGTCTGACCCCAAAGTGAAAGGAAGATACGATAAAAAACATGAAGATTACGCTAAAAATGTCCATGTGTTGGATATGGATCTAGTTAAAGAACTTGCAGAGTTCCCAAGAAAAGAAATTTCTAACTAAGAGAGATCCCATCCCCCCCTTTTTTATGGACCCATTAAACCTATTTCGCATCATTGGTAGATCTAACACAAGCATTAAGAGACTTTGGACATTAAACAGATTAATCGAGTAGTGCTGATTTTAAAGTCTGGCATAAGAGATGTAATAAAAAGTGTACAAGAGCTTACTGGATATACTGAGCCATAATAAGCCAAGAAGAATACCACCTAAAGAGACTTTGAAACAGACATCCAAATAATACCGAAAAAAGGAAGGGATGTGTAAAATCTTTTTCAAATTTCTGGTAATCTTGAGGAAGCTTTGAATTATTACTCGACTAGCGCTGTACTTTTCCTTGTATGAAGTTTTCTACCCATTGTCTTGCCTGGTCATCCGGTACCTGTTTGGGTGGATGTTTGAAGCTATAACTACTTATACCTAGTAATGGTCCAGAGATCCCTCTATCGATGGCTATTTTTGTGGCTCTTATTGCATCTATAACGACTCCTGCACTATTTGGGCTATCATTTACAACGAGCTTCAGATCAAGGGTTATTGGTAAGTTTCCGAAACTGTGGCTGTTTATTCTTATATAGCAAATTTTATGATCTTTAAGAAATGGAACATAATCACTAGGTCCAATTCTTGTGGGGACGGGATAGGGGATCATGCTCTGTACTGCTTCAGTTTTACTGACTCGTTTGGTCTTTAATCTATCCTCGATCGTCATGTTCTCAAAATCAGTATTTCCGCCAATGTTTAGCTGATAGGTGGAGTCTAGATGCACCCCTCTATCATGAAATAGCTTCGCTAATACTCTATGCAAGATGGTGGCCCCGACCTGACTCTTAATATCATCACCAGCAACAGGTAAACCTGCATCAGCGAATTTCTCTGCCCATTTCTGATCTGAGGCAATGAACTCTGGAATACAGTTTACAAAGGCGACTCCAGCGTCAAGACAGGCTTGAGCATACATCTTTGTGGCTTCACCACTTCCCACTGGTAAAAAGTTAACTAGCATATCAGGTTCGGTATCTTCTAAAACCCCTTTAACGTTCACAGGTTTAGTTGACTTGTTTGCATGAAAACTCTCATACATATGGGGAGCAACACCATCAAGTATTGGTGCTGGTTGAACTAGGACACCTGTTTCTGGTACGTCACTAAATTTTGGGCAATCATTTGGATCTTCCCAAATAGCGTCACATATGTCTTTACCGATCTTCCTTTCGTTAACATCAAAAGCTGCAACAAAATCAATATCTCTTATGTGATAATCGCCAAAACAAGCATGCATTACCCCCGGGATTTCTTCATCCTGTTTAGCATCCTTATAGTATTCAACACCTTGAATTAACGCGGAAGCACAGTTACCTAAGCCAGCAATTGCTACCTTGACACTCAAATCATTCGTACCTTCTAATGGATGAGATAAGGAATTATATCTCGTTTAAGTATTTCCGCATAACAAGAAAATCAAAAAGATGTATTAATTCAATTATTCATATTAATT
>CAZLHX010000045.1:0-20378 GCA_964559475.1 uncultured Candidatus Bathyarchaeia archaeon
GATGTGTTCAACGCCATTAAGGCACATGACAACAGAACAGGGATAAAACCAGAAGCATTACTCGGTGATGTCTCATCTTCGCCATGAGACGAACCTGACGAGGTTTTACCGTAAGTTGGCTGCTAAGAAGCCAGGTCAGGTGGCTGTGATGGCTACTTCCCGTAAGATGTTTAAGGTGATCTACTGGATGCTTCTTAACGGTGAGTCGTTTCACCCTGGGCCTGGTGTGGTGGACCCTGTGCGCAGGGGCTAGTTGACTCTGGAACATGTTTGACCCCGACCACGAGCTTGCGGGTCTGACCGCGTTGTTTAGATTGGGGCGTCGCCTGGCGGAGAACCATGGTGCGGCTACGCTTTGTTGACCGCGGATAAGAAAGTGCCATATAGGGCGCCTTAGTAAACGTCATGAGATTGAGGTAAAGTGTGGAAAACATGAAGGAAAAAACCCTAGCATAAGAGCAACGGGCTGACGCATACATAGAGCCAAACTTGTCGAGTTTTGAAGTCATCAAGGGTCCCGGTCTCTGAAAGCATTCGTTCTAGCATCTGGGGGAAGTAACTATTAACTAATATCGTGATGGTTAATTATGCGGTTGAAACTTAATATCATTTCAAGTAGCTTACAGTAACGTCTGTCTCTATTTTCATGTCGAGGAAGGACTTGATTACCTTCTCAGTATTTTCTTTCATGTACAGATTACAAGAATATAGAATTAACTTATCGTATATTGATTCAAGGTTTTTTTCTTTAATTGAGCTTTTTATTATATCTCTAACAAGAGCCCTGAATTCGTTATCACACATGATTATGAGAGCATCGCTATAATATAAATTTCTTTTCTATATCTTTAATATGGAAGATGAAACTATTATTTCCCTTGCGCTGTTAAATTTGGCAAAAAATTCTCTACTGTTTTAATAATACCTTATATTTTGAATATAAAATAGGGGTTTTGTGATAAATTCCATTACTTCTAAATATATTTGTATTAATGTCTAATTTGATTAATATGTGATGACTTTATTTTCGGATTATCTTAGCCAGTTTCTGGGTACGATAAAAAAAATATTATTTTCTATTTTTTATAATAAAATATTGTCTCGAAGTAGAGGAAGTGAATAAAACTAAGGATGTAAAGGAAGAGTTTGTTTATTTCTATGTTTCACTTTCAGTAATATTTTTTTTCAGTGGATTTCCACTAGTCATATATTATTCTCTTCAAGGGTGTTAAGTGATATCTCTATTACCCCATTTCTATAGCTTGATTCTGCGCCTTTACTGTCAACAAGCTTTGGGAGGATTATCTCTTTGTAATATTTCCTTCCTGTTGTGCCTGCCTTTATAGTAAGAGTTTTTCCTTTCACATCCCACTCGATCTCTTCTTCTGAGACCCCAGGAAGCTCAGCCATGACAAAAACTTTACTCTCTTCTTCAAAGATATCGACTATTGGTTCCTTCTCCTCGATGGGATCGACGACTGGGGAAACTGGCTCTTGTATGGGTTTGACTACACTGCTTGGTTTACTCCTTCTGTATAGACTGCGACGGCCTATATTTGAGCTTCTCAGGGGTCCAGAACGTATCTGGTAGTCAATTACAGCTTTTTTACCGTTCACATCGAATTCCTTTCTGAAGCTCTCCGATTTCTCTGCTAGACTTGCTAGGTTGTTGATGAGCCCAGCAAGCCCGCCGCTTATACTTGTCTTGTTCGGGGTATCTCCCGATATACCGAATACATTTATACTGGATTCGAGCAGTTCGGAGATTTCTCCTATCATTTTGTTTATATCTGATGACTTCTCGGACTCTTCTTTTTGATTAAGGTTATTTTTCAGTTCTTCGATTCTTTTCTTCAGCTCATCTATTTCCTCTCCTTTTTCTTGAATCTCTTTTTTAAGTTTTTTTAATTCCTCACCTATTTTTTCTTCTTTCATTTTTTCACCTCCCTATTTTTAATATCCAGAGAAGAAATGTATGTTGAGGGGTCAAGGAAGTACTTTGCCTTAAGTGGGGGATCTTTAAAGGCTGCCTTTATTCCCTCTATTCCATATTGATCAACGATGCCTTTAGCGATCGGGTAACCGAGGTGATACGAGAAACATTTTATCACTTGGGAGGTTTTTACTATATCTGTCAGCAGTTTCTTCTCATATTCGATTCTCCCTGAACTGTCTATTGTTTGGGACAGGTATTTGCGGTGGTTTTCATCGTCCACCTTCATGTTCTCGATAGCTTGAAGGATGCCCACCCACTCACCGTAGCCTTTCTTGAGTTCCATTTCTATGGATAAGGCTCTATCCTTCATCCCAGAATGTCTTAGTGTTTTGAGGGAGATGGCCTCACAGCATCCTTCTTTGAAGATGCTCTTGAATGCGGCTTCTTTATATCTGTTTAAAAACTTTTCAGGAGAATAATTATGGAGTTCCGTTGAGTAGAGTTGTTCTTCAAAGATATTATCACTGGCTCCATTGATTATTTCAGGGTCTATGAGAGTGGAGACCATTTTTTCTGCTAGTTCGTGGACGCATACAGGGAGTACTTTCTCCGGATGACCCTGCATCAGTTTTTGGCTTATATATAATATATCTCCTTTTTTATCGTAAAATGCCATGCTTGAGAAGAGGTCTTTATCGGTGCCTTCTGATAGGTATTTTCTCATCTGCGCCAACTGAAGCTCAGTGTAGCTATCTCCCCGTTCCTTTAACTTGAGCCATATTCTTTCTAAAAGTAATTCTCTGAAATCAGATCTACAGAGTATTATTAAATCTTCAAAATAAGTGAAATCAACTTGGAATAGCTCAATCATTTTGTTATGCATTTTTTTTAGTTCATCGTGGATATTTTCTATCGATGGCCCCATGTCTTTCATAAGTTTAAACTCATTAATTTTCAATTACCTGCCTGCTCCTGTTTTTGTTTTATTTTCTTGATGGCTTTCCTGAAATGTTCCATGCCAACTTTAAACTGGGTCGCATCCTTTTCACCCATGTTGCTAAGAAAATCTCTGATGGCATTCATCGCGGCCTCTCTGCAGATGGAAGCTATATCCGCCCCATGATATCCCTCAGTCCCTACTACCAGCTCCTCAATTGAAACATCATCAGCGAGAGGGTTATCCCTCGTATGGATCATGAAGATCTCAGCCCTAGCCTCATTATCAGGAGTCGGTACATCGAGTATCAAATCAAACCTTCCAGGCCTCAATAAAGCGGTGTCAATTAGGTCTGAACGGTTTGTGGCAGCGAGAACAATGACACCATGGAGCTCCTCTAAACCATCCAACTCCGTGAGGAGCTGGCTTATCACCCTCTCTGAGACGTGGGAGTCAGTGATGCCGCTTCCTCGTCTCGGAGCTAGGGCGTCAAACTCGTCGAAGAAAATGATGCAGGGCGCGACTTGTTTCGCCCGTTTGAACGTCTTTCTCACGCCCTTCTCTGATTCACCGACAAACTTACTCATCAACTCGGGGCCCTTAACATTGATGAAGTTAATTCCGCTCTCTCTTGCCACGGCCTTTGCTAGTAAAGTCTTCCCTGTGCCCGGTGATCCAGATAGTAATATACCCTTAGGTGGATTCACTCCCGCCCTATCGAATAGATCCTGATGCATGAGAGGCCACTCGATGGACTCCCTAAGCTCCTGTTTTATTTCTTTTAGACCGCCCACGTCGTCCCAAGTAACATTTGGGGTCTCTACGTAGACCTCCCTTAATGTGGAGGGTTCTACGAGTCTAAGGGATTCAATGAAATCCTCCATTGTGACATAGAGCTTGTTGAGGACCTCGAGGGGGACGTAGTTTAGCTCAAAGTCAATTTCTGGGATTACTCTCCTGAGTGCCTTCATCGCAGCTTCCTTACAAAGCTCGGATATATCAGCTCCAGTGAAGCCGTGGGTTAATTCAGTGATCTTACTAAGGTTTACATCGTCGGTAAGAGGCATCCCACGGACATGGATCTGCAGGATCTCCAGCCTCCCATCTCTATCGGGGACGCCTATCTCTATCTCCCGGTCAAATCTGCCACCCCTTCTTAATGCCGGGTCGAGGGCATCCGGCCTATTGGTAGCCCCAATTACCACGACCCGCTCCCTAGGCTTCAGCCCATCCATAAGCGCTAGAAACTGGGAGACGACCCTCTTCTCTACCTCACCCGTCACCTCATCCCTGTTCGGCGCTATTGCGTCTATCTCATCTATGAATATAATGCACGGGATGTTCTCCTGGGCCTGGACAAATATCTCCCTCACCCTCGCCTCAGACTCCCCGTAGAACTTGCCATGAATCTCCGCACCGCTTATGCTTAGGAAGGAGGCGAAGGTCTCGTTGGCTACAGCCTTCGCTATCAATGTTTTCCCTGTACCAGGGGGCCCATGTAAAAGAACCCCTTTCGGCGGCTCTATACCTAGGTGGTAGAACACCTCTGGGTGTCTCAGGGGGAGCTCAATCATCTCCCTGATTCTCTGGATCTGTTCCTGTAATCCACCTATATCCTCATAAGTAACTCCCACGCCTTTCCCCTTTTTTACGGGCTTCTCCAGTACTGTTATTTTCGTTGCCTCGCATACCATCAAGGCAGTTCCCTTAGGTTTCAGCCTAGTGACCAGGAACGAGAGGCTTGTACCCAGAAGGTTCAGCCTAATCCTATCACCCTCCACAAGGGGCAGGCCTTCTAGCAGCCTCTTTGCGTAAACAACGTACTTCCCACTCTCGAGTAACTGTCCACTCGTTTCCAGTGGAGAAAGAACGACCTCCTCCGCTTTCTCTACCTCTATCATCTCTATTTTGATGTTATCGTCGATCCCGATCAACGCGTTATTCCGAATGATTCCGTCTATCTCTATGAGGCCTTTCCCCCGATTCTCCGGGTAGGCCGGCATTGCTCTTGCAGCGGTTCCTCTCTTTCCTGTTAACAAGATGATGTCACCGGTCCGAGCGCCTATCTTCTTCATGTCCTCGGGGTCAATTCTAGCCATCCCTCTGCCAACGTCTCTCTGGGATGCCTCCACAACTCGGAGACTTAGAATTTTTGGTTTACCTCTATTATACAAACATCTCCACCAGCCAACCCGTCACTAACATCAGGTTACTAACATAATGTATATAAACATTTTGTTAGTAACTATGTGTGGTGATGATCCTTAGAGACAGGTAATCTCCTAAAAATAATTGGAAACAGGACCAGGAGGAGGATCCTGTCCTTACTATCAGATGGTCCCCACTACGTTTCGCAGATAGCTGACATGCTAGATGTGACTCAACCGGCTATTATAAGGCACCTTAGGATACTTCAAGAAGCGGGGCTCATAGAAAGCTACAATGAGGATAACCCTCTCGGAGCTGCCAGGAAATACTACCGTATCTGCAAATCCTTCAATCTGGAGATAGCGCTGGAGCCCCAGGATTTCGACGTCAGAGAGCGTAGAATAGGGAAGAAATGCCCTGTATATGAGGAAAAGAGGGAGCTACTTGAAGAGCTTGCACAGGAAATAAACTTAGCAGCAGAACTTGATCTCAAGGCTTCCATGGCTCGTACGATGCTGGATGAGGTTGAGCCTCTCCTCTCCTGCAGGGATTTCGTTGAGGGTGATCCCAACTGTATACGGTGCCACACAATGGCGACGCTGAATAGAAGAGTATCCCAGGTTATCCTACAGATCTCTCGGGGTGAGATTGGCTCAAGTCTCAAGACCTTATCGGACACTATAAATTATATTATTAATCCTGAGAGTTTTGAGAGAAACCGAGAATAGGTTGAGAATAAGTTAACTACAGCTAAGTGGGATTAATGCAGTAAGGTTCTCGTCGAGCATCTCCAGTTTTGATGCTAGAATATCCAAGTCCGAGGAAAATATATTAATCACCCCTTTCTTTTTTGGAAACCCGTATCTAACAGCTAATGTTTTCCTTGATTTTTCTATGAACTTGCTTTTCTTGAATCTTACTTCAAGGATTTTATCCAGGCTTAGTTCTAGCTTTTTTTTCAGTGGTTTTCGCCGCATCAATAAAAGCCTGTGATTGGTTAGGATTAAGTATGCGTTCCACCACGCGTAAGGATCATCCTCTAAGTTGAAAGATGCATAGGTCCTGTGAATGATGGCTTCCCCTTCCTCGTATTCTATGTCGTCTTCCCCACTACCCTCTAGGGCTATACTCCTGATGTTTTCGTCCCACGCCTCCATCATCCCATAATCCAGCATGGTTTTCATACCTGCTATAGCGGCCCTCAGGTTCACACCTATAAGGGGTACCTCTGCTACAGATATTATCAAGTCAGCCTGCAATATCACTCCCTTCACAAGCACGCGGTCCAATAGATCCACGAGCGCTCCGTCTCTTGTAGGTTCCAATCCCGTACATCCTCCTTACCGTTGAATCATCAGGGCTTCCCGGAGTTTACCCATCTCCTTATCGACTTCGTCGAGTTCTGCGTTTTCTATGTTTCTGACCAATGACCCTATATTTTTCGTTGAATCTATATCCAGTCCAGTATATGATGAGATAAGGAGCCTCATCTCCTCAAGCTTCACTACTTTGTTACTTAAGGCTTCCACTAGTCTAGTTAATCCAGTCTTTCTTTTCTCTATGAGTGACATGTCCTTCTGGATTATCCCAAGCTCTAATTCATCAGCCAATCTTGTTAACTCCTTCTTTTCCCCTTCGGTTATCTTTTTCTCAATGCGTTGAATTGTTTTTCTAGCACCATATAGTATCGCTTTTGCGTTTTCCAGCGATTTTGCCCTCGCTCTCTTTGATAGATCCGTGAATTCATGTCTTGTTGCTTCAATTGTCATATCAATAAGCTCCTCAATGGGTACATTGGTGGCGTTAAGTATGTTGATCTTATTCTCCTTCCCGGTCCCGAGCACCTCTGCAGAGACTTGAAGTAGTCCATTGGCATCGATTTTGAAGGCAACTTTCACATCCTCCTCGAACCTGGGTGCCACGGGGATCCCCTCAATCTTTAACAACCCTAGGGACGTATTATCACTCGCCATCTCTCTCTCCCCTTGGAGTACGTGGATCATCATAATGGTCTGATTGTCCTCGGCTGTCGCAAAAACCCGCCTTCTCTCCGTGGGAATAGTCGTGTTTCTTGGTATTAAACGAGTGAAAACACCTCCAGCCGTCTCAATGCCAAGGGATAAGGGCGTAACGTCGAGAAGTAGCAGGTCCCGTATCTCACCCTCCAGCATACTAGCTTGTATGTATGCCCCGGTGGCGACGACGCCCATGGGGTCTATGCCCTCCTCGGGTTTTATTCCAAAGAAGCCCTGTATGTGTTCTCGTATTAACGGCATCCTCGTTGGACCTCCCACCAGGACTAACCTTTCAACATCATCGGTCTCTATCTTAGCATCACTGAGAACTCTCTGCATGGGCTCACTCAGTCTTGATACCAGTCCTTCAAGCATTGTTTTGAGGTGATCTCTAGTTAGCCGAATACGTGGTTTAAATGTGCTCCCCCTCACCACTAGATGTGGTTTGAAGGTAACTTCTCTGTGCTGAGAAAGCTGGATTTTAGCCTTCTCCACTGAGTTCCTTAGAATGGCCATGTTAGATGCGGATGCGGTGATATCCACACCATGTTTTTCTTTGATCTGGTCAGTAACGTAAGCGAGTAGAATGTCGTCCATGTCCTTGCCTCCGAGTTCTGTGTCACCGCTAGTTGCTTTAACACTGAACAGCCCGTCAGACAGTCTCAATATTGTTATGTCGAATGTTCCAGCACCCAGGTCGAGAATTGCGACGGTCAGGTCTTCATCTCTGGTGCCTAATCCATAGGCTAATGCGGCGGCTGTCGGCTCACTTATGATCCGCAGAACATTGAGGCCTGCCATTTCTCCGGCGCTTTTGGTCGCGTTCCTCTGATTGTTATTAAAGTAAGCTGGAACAGTGATTACTCCCTGCTCTATTCTTTCACCTATAAAGTTCTCTGCATCTGTCTTGATCTTTTTTAGGATTAGAGCCGAAATATCCTGCGGTGTATAGGAGACGCCGTCTATAATAAAGGCGTAATTTGTTCCCATCCGTCTTTTAATCCAACGCACGGTCCTCTCTGGGTGAAGAAGAGTATATTCGCAGGCTTCTTTGCCAACGATTATCTCTCCGTCCTTTCTGAAAGCTACAGTTGATGGGAACATCTTACCATGTGGTGTTGGTCCTTCTTTGGCTGGGACCATCCTCATTTTTCCATCCTTCATCACCACGCCTGCTGAGTTTGTGGTCCCAAGGTCTATTCCTATGGCCCTTCTCATTTTTGACCTCCCTTGGTCTCTCCATTTTTAGCTCTGAAAATGAATACTTCTCCTTTTTCTCTCTTCTTTGATGAAGGGGAATGTGGATCATAAAAATTCTTTACCGTCTCATAGGCATTTCTTATTTCTCTGAATCTCTCTTCTGCGTCTGGGAAGAATGACTTGTCTGGGTGGTATGTCTTAACAAGTTTACTGTAAGAAGACTCAATTTCTCTTAGATCACATTCGACACTTACGCCTAAAATTTTTCTCGCCCTAGCAAGTTCATTGAAATCCGTTTTCTTGACTGTTATATCAACGAAATCGTATGGTGGGAGGGGTAGAACGGCTTGAATCGTAATCCTTCCTTCGAGTCTTTCTTCTATTTCTTCCAATTCTTTCAGGAACTGGGGTTTTTTATCTCGACGTAGAAGCAGCGACGTGTTTAGCATCACATTTTTCCCTTTGATAGTTTTTTCTTTATACGAGTCAGCACTCTCTATGAGGCTTAGAAGGATAGGATGAAGTTCTTCCTCTTTCTTGGATAGAAATGCATTGACTTTTCTCCCTAACTCTATCTTGAGGGGTAGGTCCTCTGGGTTCTCTTTGCTCTCAGCCAGCAGGGAATTGACCTCCTCATCCAGAAGGGCTTCCTCCATGACTTTCATATCCCACGAGGCTTCCAAGTCTACCTGCACCCTGTTTTCTATCTTGTCAAGTGTATCTTGGAAAACCTTCTTTCCTTGTTTTATTAAGCTCAATACCATATCTTCATTGTCTAGGGAGAACCCGAAAGACATCGGTATTATCGAGTCATTCTTTTCTACAAGGGTTTGGAGAACTCTATCGTGGATCCTAGCATCAACAAGGCTCAACTCCTCATTTTCAGGTAGGTGAGATACCGCGGCAGATAGGTTTTCATGTGTGATCCATGATATACTTTCGTCTCTGATGCCATTAATGTCGGTCTGGGGTTTCTTTTCCCGCTCTGAGCTGATGCCATATATATAAATCATATTTCTTGCAGCCTCCTTATTGAGTCATTGGGAACGTGACAAACGAATAGGGGGGCCAAGGTCCTGTAAATCTGATCGTGATTTCCTCTCTCCCATTTATCTTTCCCAGTAAAGCACCGAGATTATTTGCTTCATCCTTCGTGCCTAGACAGGAGAGATTTAGTATCGTCTCTTTTTCTTCATCAAATTCATCTCTTCTAGCTTTTCTGTTCACTATTTTTACCTCAGCTATAATCTCCTTTATCCTTCCAATCACGTCTCTTGAAATTGATCGAGTTACCTCCTCTTCAAGTAACTTTATGTCACGCGCTAATCTTTTCCCTAACATATAGGCGAAGCCTTCAGGTTTGACACTAATCTCCTCTCGCATTCTCATTATATTACCATCCTTCTCGACGAGGTCCCTGACATACTTTTTTTCAATAAGGACCTCCACGCCGTACTCTTCTTTTCCTCTGAGTCTATGAAGAGTCTCAAATAACGATTCGTATTTGTTATGTAGCCAGTTTTTCACTGTTTCTGGTCCTCCCGTAAATATAGTGTCGAAGGTCAGAGGTATGATGGTTCCAAACTTGGCTGTAGCCAGGTCTAGAACGTATTGATGTGATAGAACCCACCTCCTGCCTTCCTCCTCATCTTCGGTTTTATATGGCTCTGGCCTACAGTCATGGACTATCGCGCATATGTTCTCGTATGGGATCGTGTAGATGGGGGAGTTTTTTATTCCATAGTTTCCTAATCGGCCCTTGTGACTTCCCTTGGCTACACAGTAGAGATAAACTGCTTTTTGTTCATCATTATCCATCTTTTTAATTCTCCCTATAGCTTTCTGAATTCGCCATAAGCTCTACGCTCTCCTCGACAACATCATCAAGCCCCACCCGTATCTGCTCCACGACGTTGTTGATGCCGTTCTCATTCTTTATACGCTCCAGGGCCACTTCTAGCTCCATCAACCCCTTTCCCAGGCGGTCTATCTCCTCTTCCCTTAACCTTCCTGACTCCATTCTTCTCAAGGCCTCTCTCTCGAGAACCTTGTTGATGACTTCAACTAGGGCAACAACCAGTCCTAAAAGCCCTGATTTCAAGTTACTTTCATCTATCTCTATTGTCACTTCTTGTTGCCTCCTATTCTCATCCGTATATCCAGGACACCATTATTCTGTGTTCTTTCTACCTCCTCTGTGATGCGATAGGGGAGTTGAATGATTTTGTAGTAATCTATTCCTCTGAGTGTTAGCAAACTTCCCTTTACCTGGACCTTTAAGTCCTCTACTTTAAACGGTGGGTATACTATACACCTGAGCTCCCTATCCTCCTTAAATACATCTATCAGAACCTCATCTCCTTTGGAATCCACATCTCCTGAAATCCACCATTTAAAAAGGACTTTTTTCCCGGTCAATGGGTCTATCTTAGCTTGGTGGAAGGTAAGAAGTGGATGATTGTAAAACTCGGCTGACCGAGGGTTTATCAGCTCTCTAATCCTGGAAAGGACCTCCATATCGGAGTCAGCTTCGATAAGGTCTGCGAGTTCCCGGATACCCGCATGCTTCCTCTCAATTAGGTATCTTACTATCTTTCTGCTCTTGAGATCAAGAGACAATAAAAGCCTGTCCAAATTCTCAAAGTTTTTTCCTCTGTACCCTTGGTTAAAATCTTCATCCAAGAAACCAATAATAATCTCAATGAGCTCCTCACAATGATTTGATGCATAATCGAGTATCCTGTCCTTTGCCTCGGGGGTTAGATTTGCTCCTATGGCTAATTTTTCAATAAATTTAATATGTATTTTTTTTAATCTATCTAACTCCGTTTCAGGTTTAATATTTATCAAGTTCAGGTATTGTTTATATGGGGAAATTGAACCTGAAAAACCCTTTTTTGACTCGTTACTCAACCTTTACTTCACCTGCTCCAACTCTTTTAAAGGGCTTAAGGTCAGCAAAAGGTTTAGAATAAATATCTGGATAGGGAACCCTTTGCGTTTTAGCGCTCCTCCATCCACACCATGGACAGGACTCTTCAAGAAGCTCCTCTCTGTCCACCCTTTTTCCACATTGAGGGCAAACCTCTTTCTCAACTAAAGCTGATCTCCAGGCTGCAGTCTGGGTGTTTACTCCCGTTGGGAATTCTAAGCCATATCTGGCTGCTGTCTCGAAAGAAGCCAAGGCTGCTCTCAGTTTGATTCCAAGGAGTTCTACCCCCGCAACATCCACCGTGATATCAGCGTTGATGACAAGCCCCTTCTCAAGGATCAAGTCAATAGCTTCAGCTAGCCCGAGTTCATCTCTCTCTGGACTTAGTGCATTATCCATTCATATTCCACCTATTCTTATGAATCCCTAATCCAAACCGTAAATCCTCAAATGATGGTAAGGCTCCCTTGTACAATATCCTAAAAATCTTGAATATCTTGACTAATCCTCCCTTCCTTAATATAACATATTCAGTTGTCATACATCTTCCCTCATATCTTCACATTCACCGCTCCAAGAGTTCAAGTTCTACACCATTTGGGATCGTGATTCAATTCTCAAAACGCGGTTACGTTATTAAGCGATATTTAATACTATGATACGACTAGAGTTACGAAATTAGAATACTGCTAATGGTGTACAGGATCTCAATCTGTTTATTCTTTCAACTAAGTATTCAGTAGGTTAATTCTATCGCTTAGATTGATCTTTTTGGCTTTATCAAAGTCGCTTATTTTTTGGTTTAACTCGTCATTTGCCTTCTTGTATTCTTTATAGCCTATCTCGCCTAGTTCGTAGAATAACCTGTTTTCCTTCAATTTTGCCCTCAACTTCTTCAACTGTTCTTCTATGTATACACCTCTACCATATTCTCCGATGGTTTCTAGTATGTATAATAGGTCAAAGGCAGGGATTGAGACGCCTAGTGAACGAAGTAGCAGATCATCTAAGATGAACATGACAGATCAAGTTCTCGCACCTAGTTCTATACCCTCTCTGCCTATCTTGATATAAACAAAACTGTATGGGGGCCACGGACCGCTGTAAAGGAACCTTATCGCTGGAAACTCCTCCTCTAGCTGTGACACCTGTTCAGAGAATAGTTCAATATTGTCTAACCTTACGAGGAAGGACTCGTTCAATAACAGTCTATCTGTGAAGATGTCCCCCGATATAGATTGCTCTGCGTACTCTTTTAACCGCTCCAGTATTTTCTTTGCTATCAATCCTCTATCTACGTTTTGTGGGTCTACACCCCTTCTTATAACTGCCTTTACTCCTAGTTCAACCATCCCATCTACAAGAGCGAGACACTCCTTCACAGTGTTATAACTGCGCCTCAATAACCGTTCTAATATACTCTCGTTGTGAATCACTGTACCGAACTCTACAGGCAAGACGGTCGAAGCTTGCATAACTTCCCTAAGAACCGATTCATGTCTCCGGATATTCTCCTCCGACATTTCGTATTCCTTTATTATTGTATTGCTAACAACGGCGGAGATATCATTATGCGGGATTGTATAGATCTCCGCTCCGTCTACGCCACTTTCTCCAAACGTAATTTCATCGTTGGATGGAATGACACCGTAGAAGTAGCGGCCTTCCTTAGCCTCTCCAATATCTCTCACATTCTTAGTTAAGGAACTTGTTAACATACACTACACCTCATTGAATCAAATACACATCTTTTATCTAACACCTACACTTCACACCTCAACTGTGTTTCAAATATGCCAAGATCTTCTCTAGTATCCAGTTCCTTTTGAAGAAACCTGGCAAACCATTTTTGAGCCTTTATATTCTCGAGAAGCCTGCTTCTGACCTCTGAATATGAACCTTTTATGGGCATGTATCTCTTCTCTTTTCCATCCCTGATCCAGGTGACCAGCCCTTCCTCATCCAAGGAATGGAGTAATGGATAAATTGTACCAGGGCTAAGAAGAATGTTAAAGTTCTTATGAATGGTACTGATAATATCGGTACCGCACATAACCTCCCTATGTAGAAGAGTCAGAATTATCGCCTCAAGGTTGTCCTTCACAATCTTTTGGATAGTCTCATTCGAGATCACTGAAGAATCCATCTTATCACCAGAGACAAACGTGATATTATTTGTCGTTAACTTGTACAAGTTGTGAAAACTAATCAACTTATGGAGAAGTTCTTTAGATAATTTTTCCATGTCATACATACAAAGGCATCCCAACAGGTTTTCATTCAGGTAAGACTTCCCCATTTCCACGATACCTCGCTCTCTTCTAATGCAAGAGTCTTCACTCTGATCTGAAAAAGAACCCACATCAACTATAACTGCTAACCTGGGGGTATGAAGCATACTTTCTTCGATCAGATTGAACTCCTCGGGCTCTAGGGTGACCAAATTGGAAATAATTGAACCGAGTTCGTCTTCTACGATATCTTTTTCTGAAGAGAGGACGACCACAGCATCTGTATCAAGGGAGAATAAAAATTCTCTCTGGATAGCATATATGTCAACCTCTTTTGTGTAAAGATGTAAAAAATGTTTAAAGGTACGCGGGGCTCGACCAGAGGGGATATCTTCATTTATTCTGTGGATCGTGTTACTCAACATTTGATTACATTCCTATGGGGTCAGAGCGTTTACGTACCATCAACTGCCTCCATCCAATAAGATCACCCTTAGGTCCAAGTTTGATCTCGTATCTGCCCATGATATCTTGCGTGTTTGGGATAACCTTCCTCTCAACAACCTCCACGACGACGACCCATTTGCCATCCAATTTCTCTATGCTTACTATAGTATCAGGTTCCTTTGATACATAGTTTTTAACAACGTAGAGGGCCGAATCGATGATTTTTTTTATTAGAGGCTTGTCCTTTTCCTTCCCTTTATCCATCCCTCCATCTACTACTAAATCCAGGTTTTCGGCTGATATCTCTTGGTTACTCATCATAAATATTCCTCATAACCTCGCTTATCTGCGATTGCTTCTCTCTAGCGTCTTTGGATCCGTGGATTTTAGATGCAAGAACATCGAAGTAGATGTTGAATAATTCCTCATCGGAGTATTCCTCTAATGATCCTAGTGCTTTACCTACCATGATTGCTGCTCTTGTGCTTGGTCTTGAGGCCTCTGGCAGATATTCCCTCATTTCCCTGATGCATCTTACTATTTTTTCGATATCTGATTCAGGTAAACCGGTGTGCTTGGCAACTATCTGACACTCTGTATCAAAGTCATAGTAATCTACATATATGTCGATAAGGCGGTCAAGAAGGGCGTCCTGTGGTTTATGGACCCCAGCATACTCTATAGAGTTGCTAGTGAAAATGACTTTAAAGTCAGGGTGAACCCGGACATATCTCTCTCTTCCAAACATTATGGGTAATTCCAGAATTCCCTCCTCTAACACAGATAAAAGAACGTTATTTGCGACCGGTTTCGCTCTCGAGAACTCGTTGTAAATTAAAGTATATCCATATTTACAAGCTATAGTAAGAGGATTATCTATCCAGGTATATTTTGTCCTGTCAATAGACTTAAGCACATTGTGAACGTACTTATCTCTTACACTCGAAGTCTCTATCTCGGAGTAGCCTCCGATCAGATCACTTGTAGTCATCTGGTCATCACCATTTATCCACAGGGTAGGTCGTTCGAATTCCTTTGCAACTGCCAAGGCAAGAGTGGTCTTACCACACCCAGTTGGACCCACTATATGAGGAGGATAACCAACATCAACCCACCGAAAAATTCTATTCTTAATACCAGTTATAGCTTTAGTTTCCACAAAATTTAAAATATCTGGGACAAGCATGTCCACCTGGGGCTTTTCCAGATACATATCTTTCTCAGCACTCATCACCTCAGCTGCCTCTTTCTTTTCCGCTTTTTTCTCCTCCAAGGTGGCATGTATTCTCTTCCCTATCACATTCCTTTCGTATTCCATTTCTTGCATTGCGTCACCCATTACTAGCAAATTTATCAAGTTTTTATTTAAAAAATATCTAAAAAAATGTTACGAACCTTGTATCGAGTTCGTAACACAGCGGGTCAGATCGCAGGGTTTAACTGTTAAATAACTTGTATTCTATTTTTCTTCTTCTTCACTGTTCTTGTTTTTTAGCCACGTTGTCCTCACGGCTTGAGGCCTAGGAACTATTGACATGTGCTGCGTATATTCTCTGAACTCTCGAGACCAGGTAAGCTGTTTTCTCCTTTTAGGGTCTTTAGTCATAATTGACATTTTTTTCCACCAATACTTATTTGTAGATTTTCCATAACGATAAGAACACTCATTTTTCTTGCCATCATTGGAAATCACTGAATAGGCTATAAAAATGGATATTTAAAAAATATTTAATATTCGATATAAATTTATTATCGAAATAGGAATAGTGTTGAGACAATTATTAATAATTAAAATTTAAAAAAAAGGGGTAAGATCTTAGCCGTAGAATTTTTGGATGTATCCATGGGTTTCCTGTGAGTGCTGTACGATTTCTTGTCTGAATTCATTGATACCATCGTTGAATATGTTAACGCTTCGATGAAATCCGTCTATGCCTTCCTTGAAATCTGTGTTCTTATATTCTTCGAAGCTCTTCGTCATCCCCATAATCGAAGCTTGGAATGCCTGCATAGCTTCATTAAAGGCCTGCATAGCTTCCTTGAAATCGATATTTTTGTAGTCTTCGAACTCTTTCATCAACTGCATGATCGAAGCTTGGAATGCCTGCTTAGCTTCATTAAAGGCCTGCATCGCTTCCTTGAAATCGATGTTTGCGTAATCCTCGAAGCCTTTCGTCATCTCCAAAATTGAGCCTTGAAATGCCTCTAGACTTTCATTAAAGTTCTTGATTCCAGTTTGAAGCTCTTCTTGGCCCTTAGCCATCATTGAAAAGGCATAATCATCGAATTCTTTAGATTTCTCCATAATCGAGTTTATCTTACCTCTCACTGTGCTGTTTGACAATTTAATGTGCTCTCCTGCAACCTCTTCCCTGGATTCTTTGGAAGCCTCTTCCTCGGCTCCCTTTTTAGTTTCAACGAATTCACCCGCTTCTTCAACCGAAGGTGCATCCTCAGCTCTTGCTTCGTATATAGCGTATGCCATGGTCCTCTTGTTCGGGTAGTCTTCAGGATTGAGGCCGTAGTCCTCCGCCATGTTGTTTAGTTCAGCACGGGTGAACTCTGCCATCATTTCCTCGACTATCTTCTTCGATTCCTCAAATTCTTTTTCAGTTTCAATTTCTGACATTTTTCATACCTCAATATATTGGAAGAGGGGTGTGTTCATCTACTTGATTAAGCAGCTGGTGCAGCGAGAGCTGCCTGCTCAACCTTTGTTATCTCTTCAGCATAGTGAAGGAAGGTATCGACGGCCGCTACTACAACTCTAGCTTCAATGGTGAGAATCTCTATTCCCACTAGTGATGCTCGAGCCCATATGTCTACGACTATACCTTTTTCTAGGACTCTATCTAAGACCTCTGCGAGGCTAGAAGCGTCTGGTGTTTTTGCTACCATTTTTCTTTTTTCCTGCTTTTCAGCGAGTTACACTCCTTGAGTTTAATATTTAAGCAATATTTAAAAAAAGAAACACGATACGAATCGAAAATCGATTCGTATAAGATTATTTGAAGTGAATATTTTTCCTTTAGGAGGAGGAATTATACTATTTTCCTTTACCAAAATTGAATAAATATAAAATAGTAGTTTGTTGCATGTATCCGGGAGATTAATGGGTGTAAATCGACCGATACTCATCATAGATGATGATGAGGAAACTTTGGAGTTAATTTCAACATTGTTGAGAAGAGCGGGATATGAGGTTGATACCGCTACTACTAGCATGGAAGCCTTGGAGAAATGTAGTGAAAACTTTTACTCGTTGCTCCTAGTAGACTTGGTCTTGCCCGACTCAGACGGTTTACAACTGATAAAGAAAATCTACGACACTGATCCAAGGATCCGAAAGGTGATGATAACAGGGTATCCCTCGATACAAAACGCGGTCCAAGCGCTTAATCTCGGTGTGGACGCCTATCTAATAAAACCTCTTAATGTAAGTGAGCTTCTCCAGGTTGTCAAGGAACAGGTGGATAAGTATAAAAAAGAGCTGACAGAGAAATATCCGGTCCTCAAAAATTATGATGATGAGGCTTAGACTGACGCCCTTCTAGGTTATCATCAATAAAACTAAATACACTGTTAAGGCCTCTTCTATAGTATTTATGGAGTCTAAATACCTCTCTTTTTCCTTTAGATGTCAGAGAGTATATTTTTTTTCTTTTTCTCTCATCGATTTCAACAAGATCTTCTTCTTTAAGACTATAGAGAAAGGGGTAAAGTGTACCAGGGCTAAGTAGCATACCAAAGTTTCTATGAATATTTTTAATAATCATGTATCCATGTTGAGGAGTTCTATTTAACATTGTCAATACGATCAGATCAAGGAGAGATTTTACAACTTCATTAAAACATGCTTCCTCAACATGATTTGAAAAATCTTCTAACACTAACATTTCATACTCTCATTGATACTTTTAGATAAATATCTAAAAACCGTTATGGACCAATGATATAGATCATGGCTTAGAATATTGCTGACATTCATTAGGACATCTGCTCTCTCTTTATTCTGCTGGATAGTGCTTAGATATGACACCTTATTACCAGACTAAATTTGAGGGAGGGTTATTGTAAATGTTGTACCTGTTCCTGGTTCGGATCTAAGCGATATGTTGCCTCCGTGAGCAGTTATCACCTTTTTACAGTATGCCAGGCCAAGCCCCATTCCTTTCGTTTTTGTTGACTGGAATGGTCTAAAGATGTATGGTTTAATTTTCTCCGAGATGCCTACCCCGGTATCGCTCACCTCTATTTTAAGCCGATTATCCTCCATAGATCCATTAACTATTACTTTCCCTCCCTCTGGCATGGCCTCCACGGCGTTTTTAATAAGATTATAGAACATCCTTCTAATTTTTATCCTATCTAAGGACACCGAGTTAAGATCCTTAAGGCTTATTTTACACCTAGTGAATGATGGTAGATGAACTTCCTTAATCACATCCTTCACGAGCTTCTCGAGATCAACATCCTTAATGTCAAGGGGAGGCTCACTAGTCTTTAATTCTACCTCCTCAAGCATTGTAACGCATTCATGGACTGCACTTTCAATTTTTTTCAAGTAGTAGTCTTTTTTATCAGGGTCCTCATTAAGAAGCCCTATGCCTATCTCTATTCTGTGAAGGGGTCCGCGAAGGTCATGACTCACCATGGCTGCTACACTACTTGCTGTCGCTATTCTCTCGGACTCCATCAACTCACGGGTGTTCTCTTGTAATATTATCCTCTGCTTTAGATAACCGATGGCAGATGCAATGTGATTCGCCAAGAACTCTAGCACATCTTTATCATACTCTGAGAATGCATTACGCTGCATGTCCTCAACATGGATGACCGCTAGAACCTCGTCTTTGTCTTTTACTGGAACAGTAACTGCGGACAGAGGATCATAAACCCCTTCGATAAAATAAGGTATAGAGCCAGGACTTTGACCTGTGTCACTTATGATTTGAGAGGTGCCGGTTTTAGCCGCCCTACCAATTACACCCGCCTCATCTGAATGGACTTTACCGGAATCTTGGAATTCCCTTCCCTCAACATAAACATAACGTATAGTGTCCCCTTCTATGACCCCGAACAGCCCCAGATTTTTCCCTAAAACATTATCTATAATGTCAAAGGTTAAACGAGCTACATCCTTTAACGTCTTTGCCGAGTGTAACTCTGAGACCTTCTGGTGTAAAAGCTTTAATTGCTTATTATATGTTCTATATTTTTGGATATCTTCTCTTGTTTTATCCATATTTCTCTCTTTTAGAGCCCTGTACCGGTTAACTATCATCTTGATGCGTTTCGTTAACACCTTGTAATGCTCAATATTGGGCTGTTTACGGATATAGTCATCAGCACCAGCTTCTAGAGCTTGAACTTCAACATTTTCATCGCCTTTACCTGTGTATACAATGAATGGAATATTACATGTATTTTTTACATGGTTCAACAGCTCTAATCCATCCAATTCAGGCATCATATAATCTGAGAGTACACAATCATATGACTCCCCCTCAAGAATATCTATTGCCTCATATGGGGACTTAACAATGTCTACTACTATGGATGGTTCTGTCTTCTCAATAAACTCTTTTAAAAGCTCCATGAACCCCTGATCATCATCTACGTGTAGGACATTAATAAACTCGGAATCATTTGGGTTCTCAGCTTTTAATGAGGACATGTTTTTTCTCCAAGTTTCTAATTGTTTGGGCTAAATATAACATTGGTCAGTTTATATTATGTAATAATACTTCAGAACATTCATGCTTTTAGCAACTGACAGGAAATTTGTTTAATATTAAACAAAAAAATCTCAATAGGCAGTTGTATGGATGAATGCCTCCTAGTTCCTCGATGACTTGGCTTGAAGAAAGTGACCTTAGCTGTAAAATACCTGTAAACATAAATCTTCATTCCTATCTTTTATATTAATCGAGAGAGAGAAAACAGTTGCTGGAGAGCTACACCCTTGTTAGAGTTCAGCCATCTAAAGACTATGATATCTATACCAAGATTGAAGAGTTAAACGAAGTGAAAGAGGTCATCACTACTTACGGTGAATACGACGCCATTATCAAAGTCGAGGTCAATAATCTAGACGAATTAGATGACCTCGTCTTTAAGAGGCTCAGAAGAATGGACGGTGTCGAGGCCACTATGACCCTGATAAGCGCAAGATTCCCGAGGTAGACTCTAATTGGTAAAATATCCTCCATGTAGCCGCAATTCTGTGCATCAGTAGGGATATTTTTCTATAGATCTCTTTAGGCTTTCTTTGTTACCCACGTCAACTGCATGCTTGCGATGATGTATTGGTATGATTTAAGTCCTCTTCACACCTAGTGTTTAGGTGTGGCTGGCTGAACCCCATAATTCTTTGGCCCATAAGAGGCCTTTGATGTAATTGGGCGTGACCAATAGCGGCAACCAAAGTGGGCCCTGTAAGCCCTGATAGGTATGTGCCGGCGTCGATTGCTTCTTAGCATGACCCGGAGCTGCGGAGGCTCTACCTCCGGACGCGTGGCAGGCAGGGGCA
>CAZLHX010000046.1:0-10628 GCA_964559475.1 uncultured Candidatus Bathyarchaeia archaeon
ATTATTCCGGATAAGAATAAAAAGTTTTGAAAATGATTGTGTGTGCTTTTGCATGCATGCGACAACATCCAGACGCTAAAGACGAGTTCGGACCAGCCCATAAAGAAAACACTGAAAGACAGACAGCAAAAAAAAGCGAAAAACCACCCACATGCGAATCTACTGAGTTTAGAGTTTATGCTTATAAGTTTACTTGAACCTAACTTATTTTTTCTACCCATTCTGCTACATTTTCACTTGAAGCATTTGGATAGTTATGTAACGAAGCGAGTTGATGTGGTAAGACGTCTAAAGTATCTAATGTAAAATTCAGATCAAACTCATCTATGGTTTTCCTAAACAGCGTCTTGTCGAAAGTTTGTTCAATCGTATAGCTTGATGGTTTTGGGTCTAGGAGGGCTATCATGTCTGAGCCATCTTTGTCTATTTTAGCTCTGAGCCACTCTCTTCTTGTTGCCGATAAGGTAGCTTCTTTTGTTCTTAAGTCATGGGTTCGGTCTCTGAACGCTTTTAGTTTGTATAGGAATAGGAGGCTTTTGTTTGGTATGTTTGCTTCTAGTCCTTTTCCTAGGTCTACATGGGTGGTGTAGCTTTGTCTGCTGCATAGGCTATAAGGTAGTTCTTTTTGTTCGTTTTCATGGAATACCCGTGGGTCTGACTCATAGGTGCATGCATCTATCTCGATAAACCCTACTGTTAAGTTATTTTCTATAACTCGCTTTCGGTAGGTTTTCCCTAGCCCTATAGGCCCTGTTGTGGTTTCTTCGTATCCTTGGCTTATCTCAAACTGAGTTAATAGTTGGTCGAACATTCCTCCCATGCTGTAGCTGACTAGGTCTATGTCTACTGAGCCGAGGTAGGGGTTGTAGAAGTACACTGCCCAGCCTCCTATGATGGTTGGTATAGGGCCTCGTTTCTTGAACCATTCAAGGAGGCTCATTAGCTCGTTGTATGAGTGGTCTGCAAGTATCTTTCTCTGCACCATTAGACAGCCTCTAGGAATTTTATGGCGGCGTCTCTCCCGGTCCCACTTGAGAATAGGTCGATTATTATCTGCTGTTTGTCGCAGACATAAGAGTTATCGATTTTTTTTCGCTCCATAATAATATTTTCCAAGTCGGGTCTTAGTGCTATTACTTGTATAGCTCCTTCTCCTCTTTCGATGAGGTTTAACGCTGTTTTTTCCTCTATGTAGAAGTGCACGGTGGGGTATCCTATGTGGTATTCGAAGTAATGTCTTAGTCCGCTGAATGCTGTTAATGCGTATTTTTTCTTTTGTAGTGTGTTTGTTATTGTTGTTTCTGTTTCTTGGATGGTGGTGGTTGGTAGTCTGAATTTGTCTATAATGAGGCTTGTAAGGGGTCTGTCGAGGCTTATTTTTTCGAGGAGTTTTACTTTATCCCAGAGGATGTAGTTTTTTGTTGTTTTGGTTACAATGTTTATGGCTATTAGATAGTTGATTACTTCGTTGATGTATCCTAAGCTGACATTTGTTTCTCTCGCGATTTTTCTTTGGGTAAATTCCTGGTTTAGCAGAATATAGCGTATTATCTGGTATGCTTTTTTCGAGGTAAGCTTCATTTTTCTGTTATTTTATTTTGGGGTAACAGATATAAATGTTCGGTAAAAACCAAAACGTTCGGTAAAAACCGAACACTTTTATTATGAGATGGGGATACGCGCATATTTAGAAGAAGTTGTTGACGCGACATGTTAATACTTAGGGCTACCCTTCAGGCAATGAATGAGATATAAAGGTCGTATATATGTAAAAGGTTGCTAGATTATATTTGGTCAACATCCCTCACGTTCACCGCATTTTTCCAGATATAGTTCCTTGCTTTTTCTTAAGAACACGATCTCGTTGATCTTCTTGCTCATCCTCTGGTTCAGTTTATGCTGATAGTCAAAATACTTCTTAATCACTATCAGGTCATCAGTGTCAAGGGTCCGGACATACTCCGAGAATCTTGGCATCAGCTTGATGAACTTTTCAACTGTCTCGGAGTAATCGTCATAATCAAAGGATTCCATGGTAGAACCCACATCAAAGGGTTCAATATTTAATGATTGCGTAATGGAATTAGTTTCCTTTAATCCGTGAATTAAATCCGTAATTGTTCGATTAGTTAAGGTAAATCTAAGTCGTATTTGTTGGAAAATTTGGTTAGGTTTTCCAGTATCCAGGTTTTTTCTGTAGGTAAGCTTTGTTCTATGTTTATGTTGTATTTTGATTCGAGGAATATTGCTAAGGAGTCTGCGAAGATTAAAACCTCACCGAGTAATCCTTCTGGTTTTTATCCCTGTTCTGTGATCATTGGCCATAATGGCGCTGAACACATCTTAGTTAATGCCTTCCACATATGGGATGATCAAAATATATTCATTGATGATAGGATACGCAATTTTAAAGAATGGAATGAATTTATGATTACGCACTTCCAAAAGACATCAAAAAATAAAAAAAATAAACTTCTGGATATTGGACCTCGAAATAATTAGTCCAGAGATTGGTGATCCTTATGGGAACAAGAAATCTCAAAGCCATTAATCTATTAAATTCACTTTCATTTAAATTATCAATTTTAGCATATTTGAGACAGAACAACATTATTTTTGTGTTATTTGAAACAAAATAATTTTATGCTAGTGAATGTTCTATAAATCGGGGTAAAAGGGCACCGGAATTTAGGCATTATTTGGCATGTATGCATCATATAAGTTCTCTTTTACCCTTATTATTAAAACTAAATGTGTATTTGAATATCTAAATTTGAATATATGTTCTCTATTCATATATTATATAACAAGTTCATGTCTTAAAGATAATGGAAATTTGCTGTTAATAAGTAATTAAGTGGAAAGCAGAACCCCAATAAGGATCGATTGAGTGAGGTTAATTAGTATATGACTGGTAGCCGAAGGAATGATACTGCTGGTTCTTCTATACTGGGTTCCAAGCACGAGTCCCGCAAATAACGTCTGTAACCCGATAAATAACGCGGATAACGAATAAGAAAAACCTCTCTGAATTATCCGGGATAGAAAATGCGATAAACCGAAAAAGAGGCTGCTTAAAACCAACCCTTTTTCGTCTCCTAGCCACTCGGATAGCCGGGTCATCAAGTAGCCCCTGAAAAACACCTCCTCGGGGAGCCCTATACCCATCAACTGGATCAATAAACTACACATTATTGGCCCACGGTCAACTAGCGAGTTATAGATGTCTTCGTTTGCATATCTATATCGTGCATATGCCTCTAAAAGGATAAAGGAAGCCAGTATGAAATACCCGATTAAAGTGCAAGATAAGTATCTAGGTACCTTATCAATGTTAAACCTGAAGCCGAGGCTACTGTTATCCCTCTTCTCGACCACATTCACGAATACGAATGGAAGGAGCCAGAAGAAGACAAGTGGAAAAATAAAGTCCCAGGGAAGCATATCCCCAATGAGTGTAAAAACCAGAGTAACCACCCAGAGAAGAAGGGCTATTCTCCCAAAGATGATAGAATTATCTTCGGAGCCTCTTCTAGATGCTACCAGATTCATGATACCGGTCTCTGAACTGCCCTTCTATAATACCAAGTTTTACTTGGTTCAGATATAAATCATGTCCCAATCGAATCACTTATATATAAAAAAAATAAATTTTTGGCAAAATGTTTGGTTTGGAAGGAAAAAACAGCCATCATAACCGGAGCAACTGGAGGTATTGTAAGCGCCACAGCACGTCTTTTTGCTGGTAATGGGGCAAATGTGGTTGTGAATTATCATAGATCAAGTGATCGAGCTGAGACCTTAGCGGAAGAACTTTTGTAAAGGGGAGTAGAATCAACCGCAATCAGGGCGGACGTCTCAAATGTAGATGAAGTAAAAACATGATCGAGAAGGTAGCTAGTTGTTTAAGAGCATAGATGTTCTTGTAAATAACGCAGCGCAGCATCCACTACCATATCTTGAAGCACCAGTCCACACTTGGAGCAGAACCATTCACCTGATTCGAGGTCAAATACTATGTCCGCGCTCTTACACTCGGGGCACTTCCTCGAAGATACGTTATAGCCGCTCATCATATAATTCCAAGGAACCGTATCACTACTATACAATAAACAAGAGAATGGTATCTCTTAAACACTGTTTAACGCAGATAACAAGAAAACTATGAGATAAAATATCAAATAAACCATTCAGGGATTTACATGAGGGCATTAACAATGTAGTCCCCATTTATCTCCCTTCGTGTGTAGTATGTAATATCTACACGAAAATGGATTCATGCATGGTCCCTGCCCGTGTAGCAACCCTTTAAATTTTTAAAGTTAGTTCTTAGTTATGGTTAAGTGCCCGCGGTGTGGCAAGGACTCCAGGTTTCTGGAAAAAGAGTGGAAATACGATGTTTACCAAGCTAAAACCTATTACTGTGTAGAGTGTGGAACAACATTCAACGCTTACTATAAGGACAATACACTATATTATACCATACCAAAGGAGCCTTGAACCATTATCAATTCTACAGTACCTAAATGATGTCCTGAGACGAAGGATACTGGGTCATTAGTCAGGATAATTGTTAAATCTCTCATTATAAATGGATAACTTGGGGGGCTCAGGTCTTGGCTAAGTCTTCCTGTTTTCCCTCTGGCTTTACGCTGTTTTTACTAGCTCACTGTTGCATGAATGCAATTTAAACAAAATTTCACAGAAGCTTAAAACACAGAAGAAGAAAAAGCTTTCAACTGCGTATCTCCTATCAGTATTTATTCAACGCGCGGGCACGCGTGAGGGGAGGGAGTATAATAGGTGTTAGAATGGGTTAGCATAACAGAGGTAATGGTTATTGTTGTAATACTCATGTCTATCAGCATAATAATTTTAGAGTGGAAAAGGAGGAGGAAATGGAAATATGAGGACGGATGGTATCGTAGGAGCTCGGATGGTGCAAATGCCAAAGTACATTACTTTCGTTTTGGTGGTGAACATGTACCCTTCGTGTCGTTTGTCCGATATTATTCTCTCTGCAGGAGAAAATACTTAGACCCTTTAGGAAACTGGGAAAAAATAGAAGACCCAAGTCCCGATGTTATGTGCACAAAGTGTATGGATTTTATCAGGAGAAAAAAGAAGGATCAGCGGAGGGACTGAGATGAAGAAAACAACAGTCTACAAAGTGCATTCTGGACCGACGTTTATAATGATCTTCTTTCCCCATATGCTCTCCTAATCTTCCTCTTTATGCTGCACCCTCTAATTGGGATGAGGTTACCTGTTTGGAAGTGATCTGCAGCCAAAATCTTGGAGAAGTACTCACTGAAGTTTTCGTTTTTAGACCTGAAGCAGACTGTAGACAGTCTCCAGCTTCGCGTTACATCTCGCCTTCACCATAACCCAGTCCACAAGACCCCTCATACATTGACGCCCTTGACCCAGCGACAAACGGATACCTGTCTTCTCGTTTATGGTGTCGTCTATGATGAAGGTTCCTTGTGAGCCCAGCATCAACTCTAGTCACCGCATGGCTTGTGCCATCCGGATGTTTTCGAGGCGGTTGACGCTCCAAGGTGACCCGGTGAGGAACATGTTGAGGGCGCTCTGGTCGTTGTGGTCAACGAATACACTGTTTATGTTCTTTATGGTTTTCCTGCCTTCGCAAGCTATCCGATCTAGATTATACTTGAAGTTTTCGTGCTGGGGTTTGGTATATACATGTCTGTACATAGAAGATCCTCCGTGACACTAAATGACCCTGGGACTATCATTGGGCTACCGTTTTGAGTATGATACTGCTACTAGAAAATGTTTAGTTTTAAATTAAGTAAAATTTCAGATATGGCTTCTGTAGCTAACAATGTTGAAGCCCGGGGGTTCTTATTGGGCTATTTGTTGGGCAAGTTTTCTCGTCTCCGGGAAATCGGTTAGAAGACTCTCTACCACAGTCCTTACGATATGCTCCCGGTATTCGTCCTCACTCATCTTGTGGTAGTATCTTCTACGGTGCCCTCCCTTACAAGTCTCAAGATCATATCCGATGACTTCCCTGTCAGAGGCTTTTTGCAGAAATTTTATGATCGTTGACCTGGAAACAGGGTCATCCATCTGTTTTTTCACCTTATTCCAGATCTCCCTCGATAGAATCCCCTCTGTGCTGCTCCACACGGCGTGGAGAGCTAGAACCTCGTAGTCTCTATGTATCTTTCTTAAACCTTCTTCACTTGGATCTAAGACAAAGTCGGACATACCAAACAAGTATATGGTTACTGATTTATTAATCTTCCATAACAGGGCTTGGATGGCATGCATGCGATAAGGTATAAGGATGTTAAATCCAGAGTACACCCATCTTCGGGTATGAATACTTTGTTTTGTGGACTGGAGGTCCACAAGGAAACCACCTACACCACAATAATCAACATCCACGGCGGGGTTCAGACCCAGAAAAGAATGAAGAACGAGGAAATACCCGAGATCTCAAACCCTACACCTCGAGAATGTAGCCATTATTGTTGGTCGAGACAAGTAACACGAGTAACTCATCGAATACCCTGTTTTTTGTACGGTGAAAATTATTAAATCCAGAGATGATATACAGGAGTGGCTTGAGATGGCTCCCCCGCAGTACCTTCTCTTACTACATGTCCTTCTCTACCTATTCTGGATCGTGATCTATCATCATCTAATAAGAGACATGAGACAGGTACTGTTTTTCTTCACCACGGGCGTTATAGTCAAGGTCTGCTTCAGGCTGGTGGACCTTTACCTGTACCATAGGCGAAACACGCTCTTTCTAGCATTTGGCTCAGTGTTTGAGGAGTTGTTCAAGTTAGCTCCGTTACTCGTCCTGGCAAATCTGAGGGATATCGGAAGGAGAGACTTCCTAGTACGCTCAACCTTGGTTTCTACCGGTTTCAGTTTCCTTGAGACAGAGATGCATGCACGCAGCCGTTTTTTTTGACTACAATTACCACTTTTTATAACTATGTTAGATTATATCTTTATACTGGAAATTTTAATCGATACATTTCGATTCTGTCTCAAGTTATAGCAGGAGGACTTTTAATAAAAAAATATAAAGAAAATATTAAAAAACTTGAGAAGCATACTGATGAAAATACACTTTTGTCTGTTACATCGAATAATTACATTGACAAAAATAGGAACTAGATCATTCTTTTTTTACATTATCTTAATACTTTGTATGTTCTTATTTGCTTGATAATCAATACATGTCCTTAAGACTGATCTTAAGGAATTACTGAGAATGTGCTATTCTATGGTTTTATGACGTAATAGGTGAATTTGCTACTTGTTCCATTTATGAATACCTATTTTTAGATTAATTCCCTAAAAAGTCTAAGAATTAATTTTTATAAAATTGTGAACATAGTGAACGTCTCTGAGAATATGAGAACATTATGTATCACATATCTTAGGTGGTGACCAATCCCCAAACCCATGTTTATTAATATAAACAAAAACCAAGAATATCCCTATAAAAAATGCTATCATAAGTACTCCCTCTAATATATCTGATGGGTTTGAGAAGTCTCTACTAGCAAATGCACCATAAAGAATGATTATAATACCAATTATGTAGGCTATCTTCTCTCTATTTTTCAACAAATAAGTTTTATCTTATATTAATATAAAACTATTTTTGTATACTGTCTAGCTTCTTTTTTACGCTGTTGACAATACTAAAATCCATATATTCAAATGCATATTAAACTATATTATGGTTTCAAAGAAAGCCTATATTTCACTAGGTACGATTTTAGTGTTTATGTTAACTGCTACTTATTTCTATAACCCAAGTTTCCACTCATTGGATGAACAACAGAAGACCGCAGTTAATATTGGGAAAGATTTTCTTATGGAAAAGGGAAAAAATCCAGGAAAATATCTACAAATCGAACTAAAAATGATTGAGCCAAATTTCTGGCTTACAACCGAGCTTCAGTACTCTCGACCTGAACTCAGGGAGATAAGAGAATGCTGGGTAATACGTTATAAAAAAGGACAAGGATACTATGAGTTATGGCTTGACTCTAATGATTTAATCGTCGTTGGTGGAGACGAAACTGCTGCTTAGCTCCGTAAAGTTACTTAGATAATAAGACTCAACATCGTCATCGATATGTAGTACCTTCCTCGCTTCATTAGAACTAGCTAACGGACGTGAACCTTGTACTGGCTGGTTTTACAGCAGAAAATCTTTATTGTTAAGTGCCACTTTTTTTCAGTTAGCTAGGTTAAGGGTGCATCGCTATTATAGATTCTTTACCTTTAGTCCATATTATAGTGATTGAATACATTACAGAGCATCGGCTATTTGCCTTCCCTGTTTTTCTAGGAGGTTTTCAAACCGTGCAAACAAGATGTATCCTGCAACAAATACCAACACCAGTAAAATCACAAGCGTAATCAAAGAAAAGGCAAACCAGCGAGCGTTCTGCGATGGCATTAGACTCCAAATAAAACTCAACAACTTATGAAGAAAAGCGTCTGGGCGATGCATCCTTGTGGCTCCAGCGAGAAACAAAGCCACCATATATGATGCCAGGTATAACAAGAAGGTATTCTTCTTCAACATTACATATCTCCTGTATACATTAGGTTTATCACCTAACGTATTGTTATCTACGAGTAAATAATAATAGGGATTTTGAAAAGTTATTATCAGGATGCCGAGAAAACCTTGGACAGCATTGATGGCTCTAGCAAAGTTCCTAACTCTAATGGTAGGTTACCAGTTTATTAATTCGACAAAACCTACCGTAGTTGATGTAAAAGACCTGGAGTTGGAGATACATATGAGTGACTTTACGTATCTACTAGGTGAGGAGATTCAGGTAGAATTCTATCTCTATAATAGACAACACAAGGCAGTCAGGATAGATCAAGCTGAATTATCTATCGGGGTTCCGGTCACTATATCCTCTGATTTCCACAAGATCTACAGGATCCACCACCTTCAAACCACTCCAACAGTAATAAAGGGAGACTCAAGAGTACTATGGGGTAAAACCGTGTTCAGGGCTGAAACAACGGGAGGATACACAATTGAATGCCTTGGGCAGAGGAAAACAATTAACATCGTGTTCGTTAAAGACCTGATCTCAGGTTAGGTCAAATAAATCACTTAAAATACCTACCCTAACATTAAGCTTGTAATAAGCTATTCTTTATTTAAACAACGTCCAAGAGAGGCAAGCAGCAAAGCTAAACTAAGACCTCTCAATACGTAAGGCGCACCAATGACCCAGTACGCCCGTTGACTCGCGAATAAAGTTTTAACAAGTATCACTGAGGGAAGGTAGACTAGCCGACTTATCCCTTTCCACGCCATCAATCATTTATCTTCACTTCAAATTATATTATGTTTCTGGTATAACCTCTATCACTGTTTGGCTATACTGATCGCTAGGTCAAGGCTCTTTGACCTTATAAACCATCCCCGAACCATTGATGGGTAAATTTTTCTTGATGAAAACCCATTTTAAGCCACAGTTTTACGTTATCTGAGGCTAAAATGGAAGAGCTAGATGAGGAAGTATACTCGACAATATTCAACGCCCTTAGACACGGTGTGAGAAGAAACATTCTACGAATGCTTGAAGAACGAGAGCACACTTTCACAGATATCGAGGAAAAACTAGGTCTAAGCAGCAGCCACCTAACATACCACCTTGACAGCCTGAAGGAGCTTATCACAAAAACAGAAAAAGGTTACAGATTATCCGTCTTCGGAAAGGCAGCAGTTGATATGATGAAACAAGTAGAAACCCCTCCAAGAAGAGATAACGGAGCCCCAGACACCCGACGCCAGCTGTTGATAATAATACTGGTTATGGTTTTATGCTCATCACTATTTGGGTTAGGGTACTATATTCGACTCAGCAACTTTCTTCAAACGAGGATGGCGTCAGCTTCCTACCATACTTTAGTTGATGACATGGGTTTATCCTTCAGCCTCTTGAGGTCATCCTATACTTCAATACTAGACAGCGGAAAGCTGGATTACTATAATGTTAAACAGCTTCTGTATCAGTCACACCAGCTCAGAAGCCAATGCAATTTATTGAAGACGATGGACTCAAGGCATCATCGGGAGTGGTTTGAGCTAGATTTTATGGCCATGGAGCATTGGCACTTTTTCCGAACCCTTGAGCAGAGATTGTTACAGGATCCAGATTTAGACCCCTTAGTCTTAACAGAGGAGCAGAATTCATTAATGATGGAGATGAGAGAGAGCTTAGACACCATCATGAGCGTTACGGAAACCGAGTACCAGATAAATACAAGGTATATTGACGTAGATGAGGCTACCCTTGAGAAGAGCCTAGAAGCTTCTAATAAGCTACTGGAGTTGATTGATGAGGGTTACGAGGTTTTCAATTTAAGTTGAGTTTAAATACTTGATAATAACGATTTGATGAAATTATATACTCTTTAATACGGTTTTCAATCCCTTGATGTTTAAGGTTGAGGAAGAGAAAAGGGTATTTGTTCGTTCTAAATCTTCGATTTCTTGACGTGTGATATTATAAGATCTATAGGCGAAAAATAGTTTGATCTTATTAATGATGTGATCCGTGAGGAAGATTCAAATTAGTACTCTTCATCAACTT
>CAZLHX010000046.1:10728-20016 GCA_964559475.1 uncultured Candidatus Bathyarchaeia archaeon
ACTCTTCATCAACTTCCTGTTCATCGGGCTCAGAAGCCTCTTTTAGGGCTTCTTGACTAGGCTTCTCCGTTCTTCCTGTAATGGTCTTAAGAGTTAATACTATGAGAACTAGGGATACCAAAACCAGAGCTCCGAGCAGAAGCTGATCAAGTAGACTCACAGTTAACCCACCCTCATACACACTAAGATCAAGAAGATCTCCACGTATCTTATACTCATGTTTCTTTAGACGCCAGTCAAATTAAAACTATAAACTTTATAATACTATGGATTAGAACACCAAGAGAAATATTAACATAAGTTAGTCAAGGTTTCTTTTCCTAAATTCCTTTATCCAATATTGATAGTGAAGATTTCTTCTCGAAAAACCATTTAAAATAAGAATACGATTCATCACTGAGAGAAAAATGGGCTCTGAAGAAGACACATACAACACCATCTTCCACGCTTTGAAGCACCCTATAAGAAGAAGAATTCTCAGACAGCTAGAATCCAATCCAACAACCTTCACAGGCTTACTAGACGAGCTAGGGATCGATAATGGTCTACTTAATTATCACCTTAATAATCTGAACGAGTTGATAACCAAGGGAGAGGACGAGAAATACCGGTTATCAGAGTTCGGGGAAGCCACATTATCACTGACGAGGAGAGTCGAAGAGCCAGTAAAGAAGCAAAATGAAGCATCCTTTGGTAAGGTTCCAAATCAGATCAAAACAATAATGGTGTTACTCATAATTATCATAGGAGTACTTGGCTTTCTGTACCTTGACCTAGATAACAGATACAACACCCTAGAGACGCAGTATGAGGCAGTGAAGCTAGACCATGAAATGGAGAAAAGGAGGCTGGAATCAGATATTGTCTACGAGACTTTGAAGATATCCCTTGTTGATGAACAGATCCCTGACCATAACATGCTAACCCGTGACAACAGGGACATAGTACTCTCAACCTGGCTGATAGAGGATGTGGATGTCCCCAGTAGGATTGGAGGCTACAGGATTACTCTGATGAGCCCTGATGAGATCGAGGCGAAGGCTGAAGCTGAAGGAGATTTCCAGTACCTTCAGTTCACCCGGTTTGACATCAACCCCAATAACATTTTGGTAGGGATTAACACGGTCGGTGTCTTTGATGCAGGAGGAGGTATGAGGATACAGTTCAGGTTAACCGGAACAATATACCAGATGTGGATTGCTTAGCAATTAGACACTGACCCTTATACTATTAAATTTCTCACCAAAGAATTATGTAAATAAAAAAAGAAATACCGACGCTGAGTATACTTCCTTTAAATGTTGAAACTTGTTAAGTGTCAAGTATCTGGAGGAGAGATCACGGATCCGTTGAAGGGCAGTATGCTGTACACGTTCCATACTTCCCTCAGATGTTTCACCGTCTCATCGAGTAATTCTCTCTCTAACAGGTTCTGGGCTCTTCCCCCATTGAAGATGTTGATCCATTCATCGGGCTCAGTGCTCTCGGGCTCATGGGTCTCTGGATCTAGTTTATCCCACTTGATATACATTGTATACCAGACCTTTCCATCGGTTACATCTACATGTACATAGTATATAGACCCGTCGTCGTAGATGAAGACTACCTGCCCTCTAAGTTTACCATCCCAGCCATGCTGATAATCCTCGCTCAGTTCCTTTCGCTCCTCCTCGAAAAGGAGCTTGTGACGCGTATAGCAGTTTGACTGAAGATCGTATTCGCCCTTTTTATCCTCCATTAACACCTTTACCCTTGGATCGGACAAAGCTATCTCCAATGCATGACTCTCTACGGCCTCCCTTTCCTCCACTGTCTCAGGCGGGTGGTCAGGCAGATAAAGCATAGTCTCAGTGCTTTGTTCAGAGGAGAAAGCTAATGTAGCCGTCAATACCACGGAAGCTATAATGATCAACACAAACGTAGGTCTTATTTTTCTCATTCAATTCACCTGAAAATATGAAGCCAGTTAAAGATTTAAGTTATTTTGAAAAAATATTTTTTCGTGTTTAACCAAGTTACAGTTATGCTTATGAAAAGAATTCTTTTCGAAATCTCTTTTTAATGAGTTTGAAGTGCTATAAAACGTGATCCAGGGTGACTCTTGAGGAAGATACATATTCTATCATCTTTTCTGCTCTTAAGCACCCTTCCAGGAGAAAGATAATTAGGATACTGGATGAAGGTTCAAGTACCTATACTGAGCTTCAGAAAGAGCTGGGCGTGGAAACAGGGTACCTGAACTACTACCTTGAGAGCTTAGATAGCCTGATATCAAAGACAGCTGAAGGCAGATACTGCTTGTCAGAGCTTGGGAGGTCTGCTCTGGGGCTTGTAAGGCGTGTAGAGGAGCCGTCAACCAGACCCGCTTCAAGGAAAGTACAGGTTCTTGGCTACAAGGTCCCCTTGGATCTGCTGGTACTCTCGGTTGTCGCGGTCTTGGCTCTCTCGAGCCTAGGTTTAGCTTACTCCATTCGTACCATATCGAATACCAACAAGAACGCCCTAGGATGGGCTATACTAGAAGCGAGGGGGATTTACCGGGAGTCAATTAATTTGGTGAAGGATGTCATAGATAGAGGCTGCTTTGAGATGGGTGCGGTTAACATTCTTCAAAATGATATGATTCAGGCATCAAGGTTCTTGAGAATCGTATCGATTCTGGATAAGGGACACCGTGAACAGTGGGACGCTCTTAGGCAGGCATCGGATTCACTTGCACAGGCATCAATGCAACTCATGGGAAAAATGGCGTCAAACAGGGAACATGAGATCAATATAAGCCTCGGTCAAGAACTCTACCTTGAAAGGATATGTGAGGACCTGGTGATGATGGAAAATGGTTTCCCTGATGAGGTTTTACTCGGCTCCAGTCCAAAGATAGTAGTTGATGATGAGCTGATGACAGAGGTGGTTGAGGCTGCCATAAGTTTCGAGGAAAGTCTTAATGGTTTCTATGGAGCCTTTGAGCTTGGTAGAACCTTTTCACTATTTTTTGGGGAAGAATACTTCTGGGTAGAAGAAACAAACACAACTAGATAGATCTTGTTAGCTTTTACTAGAACAGGCTATTCGGGTTCCTTTTTCTCCTCTTTTTCTTTAAGTGTCCTTCTCTTAAACCAAAGGATGTCGGGGTGCAGCCATTCACGGTTCATTAGGTACTCAACGTTATAATCTGCACTAGACCTAGAGGGCCCAAACATGGGTGCTTCTGCTGCTGGGCTGTCGAGGTTGAACTCCCCGAATTTCTCGGAGGGCGTCTCACCGGAAGGCTCAGGGTATGTACCTTCCTGGTCTCCAGATTTCTCCTCTCTGAGGATACTCCACATTAATGGGACCCCGATGAAAGCCATGAAGGCCATTACAATGAATCTAACGTAAGCTTGTGAGGTATGAGGCTCGAAGGGAAAGACAATCATAACAGTCAGTAAGAGGGATATGAAGTATACCGCTAGGGTCTTGACACCAATGTTCCTGTCCGGTATGAACTTCTCAGCGCCATCATATCCAGGACACCATCCAAGGTATCTTCGAGTAATTTCTCTGATATTCATCTGAGTAATCAGTTCCTCATCAAGATATATAACGTAAAGTTTTTAATCTTTACTAATTCAGTAAAGACAATAAATAGTAAAGTTTTAATACTTTACAATAAATGGTTTTAGTACTATGCTTCCTACGGCTTACATGACTGATAGACAGCTTGAGATATGGAGCCTCCGCCTCAAGGGGTTATCCAAGGCAGAGATAGGCAGGATGCTGGGGATAACCCGGCAGGCTGTTTATGACGCTGAGGGGGTGATGCTCGAGAAAGTGGAACAAGCCCTTATGCACACAGCTGAATCCAATATGATAGAACCAGAGTACGTTGATCCTACACAAGGTATCCTTCTAGGTATTAACCCCTTAAATGACCAGAGGGTAATCATCACTTTCTCACATAAGAACGGTGTTCAGACTTGGCACTACCAGCATCCAGACTGTAATGAATGCAGGTGGGTGGATCGCTGTAGGGTGAGGCTCATAACTGAAGCAGAGGAGAGAGGCATACAGCTATCGGATACAGATAAAGAACTTCCCCCTTCAGAACTAGCCAACGTGATCTTCTCATCACTTATACCGGAGATATAAAATGAACCTAAAAACAACCATCATGAAACATCTAGGATGGTGCCCCATGTCCCCGGACCAGGCTCCCTCAAAAAGAACAGATGGCCTGATGAACCTTCTTGATGCTTTTCTATCAGGGTGGAAAAACTATCTGCTCACGTTAGCATTGCTATCAATAATACTAGCATCAAGCATAATTTTCACACCCCCACCACTTATTCCAGCCTCATCACAGCCAGATACATGGAACAAGACCATTAATCAGACGTACAATATACCTGAGTTCTTCAGGTGGATAAAGGTAAATGATCCAGACATTAACAACACTGAACAGATAATTTACGATGGTGATAAAGTAATTGAATTCCGAGACCAGACAGTACGTTACTCCAATCTTCTACTGCTCAAAGATAATGCTAAACTAATTCTACGTAACTGTACATTGCTTGTCTCAGGTTTCCCTGCGTATCACCCTGAAAACCTTTTTGATGATTTTGTAGGCATTCTTCTCACAGACAACTCTTCCTTGGAAGCCTACGATACTGAGATTGTACCCTCTGATTACGTGGGGCAAATAGGATTCATAGGAGACAGCCAATGCTTCCTTAACGATGTAGTGATAGCAAACTGCACCCTTCACCTAGATGAGAGAGCCCAGTTAGAAGCCGCCGAATCCAAGATATTCAGTATATCCATCGACAAAGACGTCAAAATAGACATATCCAAGTCTCATGTACGGTATCTACATCAAGATCACAAATGGCGAAACAGGTGGTCAAACATAGTTAAAATAAACAGCCCTACCGCCCATTTTACAGACTCTATAATTGACTTTGTCACACTCAGAGTGACAAATAGTTCTCATTGTAATATCTATGGAAGGATAGGAACCCAATCTGACTGGAACTCATACGAAGCCTTAGACATATCTGGCAAAGTGATGAATCTCACACTGATAGATAGTGCTATCTCTGCCGTGGTAACCCTTGAGGGCTTATACTCCAAATTTAATATTAATGAAGGAGAATCAATGTGGGTATACGCTGCCTTCTCTTCAGTTCATTGTAACAACTCAGAAATACAGCGAATAATTCTATCCGGGAACTCAACAATAAGCATTCAAAACTGCAACATCGAACATTTAGCCACCAAGAGTTACATCTCATTTACTGGTGAAGCCTTCAGATCATTACTACCAAGCTCCATGTATCAAACTCTCTATTTATCTGATACAAAAATCGAGAATCTAGATCTAGGCATTAAAACCAATGTTTCTTGTGACAATGCATTAATCCAGGATTTGCATATTGGACGCGCCGAAGTATATATTTCTGGGACAGCATCATATGGATCTATAGAACCAGCAACAAAACAATACGCTAGATGGCTCTTTGCTCAAAAATATAAGGTTAGAACCATTGGGGAGGAAAGAGTCATACCAGACGTTGAACTAAGTTTGAAAGACTCTAATGGAGAGATAATTTGGAGTGGTATTAGCAACGAGAATGGGTTAGCCGAGTTCAACATTACATATTGCTCATATTACCCACTACCCAGCTATAGCGGATACATAAGCAACTACCGGGACACATGGAATCTTACCGGCATACATGGTGATGAAATAGTAACAAAACAGATCACTATGGGAGACTCCAGCTCAGAAATTACACTGGATTACTCAAAGGGAGCCTTTATTTTACCTATCGATAACCAGGTTTTATTCTATTCAAGTCTTGCAGCGATTACTTTTCTAACTATCTTGAAGCTCAGAGTCTACAGCATTAATAAAGACTTAGATCCATTCTCGGAGAAATCACTGTGAATCCTCGAAACTTGTTCAATAAGTACCTTGGGTGGTGCCCTGGAGTAGAGTCAGCAGTTAAGTTCATGCCAGATAAGGAGCTATCAGAAAGAGTGGTCTTACTGAGGATAACAGGGGGGGTGCTTGGGTTTTTATTACTGGGCGTATTATTATCCGGTGTCCCTGTTCCAGCAAAACCTCCCTACATCAAACTAAAGATCAACGTAGACCAGGAGACATATAGTGAAGAGGGCATAATCGTAATAGAGTATCGAATAGTCAACAAAATGCCCTTCAGAATTAAGTTGGAGCCTTTTAGCTACCGCGAGGAATCCGTATACAGGCATAGAGAGGGAATAAATGAGTTAGTGTGTCGCAGTCTGGATGATGTGCCACCAAGACAGGGTGAGACCGGGCTTGTGCTCTGGCCGTTTGATAGCACGAATATGGGAGGTTATGTAGGGTTCCCTAATTTAGCTGAGGGAGAATATGTTGTATTCCTGAATATTGACGGTTACCAGATCCAGAGGAATTTTCAGGTTAAATAGCTCCATTATTCTGTTATTCAGTGTTCTAAAACGTGGTATTATATCTCTAATTTACTGAAAGATAATCATATGACTCCATTCTATGAATTACTTTACACCAGCATAGAAAACAAAAAACAAGACTCCAAAAGCCCAGTAAAGATAATGGGAAGACAGGCTCCCACTTCAAGCATTATCCTATCAATTCTAGTATTAGCTCTCCTAGCCTCAAACATCTACATGATCCAAACACGGGGAACTCAGCGTGAATACCTGAGAGATAGCTTAGCCTTGACTCAGAACGGCTACGAAAACCTCTTCAAAGAGTATGACGAACTTCTGGAGGACTCGAATTTAACCAACGAGGAATTAGAGGACCTTGAGGCGTGGGTGGAGAAAACCAGCATCCTCTCAGCCACGGTAACCTACCAGGATAAACACCATTTTGATCTATGGGCTGAGTCCTCCGAAAGGCTAGAAGAATTTGAGTGCCTACTGGAGGACCTGGAGACAGCATTACAGATACAAGAACTCGATAACAAGACGACGTATTTATCGGAAGATAACTTTGAGCGTCTAGAAATGGTTGAGAACTGTCTTAAAGAATACTATGCGGTCGTCTTCCCAGGCGATGTATTGATAGCTGGCTCCATATGGATGACGCCTCACTATGCTGAGTATGAAAGGGCTTTTGAGGTACTTGGAAGGTTTAGTGAGGCGGTGGGTGAGGCGTGGATGATATTACCGAGCGTAACCCAAGGTTTACAAGGCTCTCCAGAGGAGAAAGCGAGAGGCATAATAATCTCTTCTGTTGGGGCTGATTACTTTAACCAGTATTTCACACAGTGGAAGGTTGAACGAAACACGCATGAGCCAGATGAATGGTTGACAGTGGTGGGCTACTTTTATTATATAGAGGTTGGTAACTACTCGGCTAGAAGAGAGATCTCAATATACTTCGACAAGATGAACCAGCTAATCAGAGCGGAAAAGGTACCATCTGAGGGGAACCTCATGCCTTTCTCAGTATCGGAGGATGAAGCCTTGTCGATTGCTAAGGCTCAAATCAGTAGGTATTACGTTGAAGAAGAGGTAGAGATCTATTACCTAAAGAAGACATACTCAGATAACTATGTCGGTAGATATGTGTGGATAGCGAATTTTTATCACACACCTAAAAACGCGCCTAACGGGTCCCTCACCTCTGTATACGTCGATCCCTTAACTAGAGATGTATACGGATTGGAGGTAGCCAGCTGGGAATCGTCCTAGATCCTAAATTAGAAAACCTGTACAACCCCTAAAAATAGCCTAATCATCTTGGATAGAATACTGTGTATACCATCATATTGTGTAATAGATGGGCCACGTAGACCTGCTTGAAACCGTACTTCAAGTAGACACCCCCAAGGTATGCTCCGCTCACAAAATGAATGAAAAGGTACTTGACAATATTCAGAAAAGATGCACTTTCAACGTTCATCAGATGGACGAAGCCATTTACTAACCCAAACCCGAGTAAAAGATAGAATTCAAGCCCTGAATCATTCAAGTTTTTAATATATTCGTCCACACTCATCCAGCCTTTACTTAACCCTGTGTAGAAGTAATGGGGAACCGCCCTCAGACCAATTTCCTCGAATAAAACTATGATGGGCGTATAAGCCATCAATAAGAGAAGAAGGTCTCCTGATTCTGTGAGTTCAATGCCTAGGCTTGATATCACTTCATCGGGGCTAAATAGATAATATAATGATACCTGAACCACAAAAAGAATAAATGGAAGACCCAGATACTTGGCAACAGTTTTAACCAGATCTGACCTCTTCAATACTCTAGCCATTTTAATATGCCGTAACATATTTGAAGGGTATTATAGAGTTATGCGTCCCTTTCAAATCAAAGCTAAGAACTTCGGTAAAACTGTTATCGTAATATGATTTTAAAATCATTAATTAACATAAATTATATAATTCTTAATCTAATTAATGACGAGTCATTTACTTAAATAAAATGACCAAAGAGTAGAATTGGATTTGGAGGTCGGTAAAATTGTATAGTTTATTGAATCTTGGTAGTTTATTCTTTGGCCTTGTAGCCTGGAGTATTCCTGTTGTCTTTCTAGTTAAACAGACGTTATCAAAAAAAAGTTCGATGAAGGGGGTATTTTATAGCCTGGTGAGTGCGTTGATTTCCCTGTTTATGCAAGTTTTATATACAAAACATCTTGTGGATATTAATGATTGGAGTGCATTATTAGACACTCAAGGTGGCGTCGTTTCTGCAGCATCAATATTATTATTCATCACAATAGCCTTGAATGTACTGGTACTGCACAGGTCAATTAACAATCGTTTCGATTAGAGTTCTAGGTGATCAAAATCACTGCAATAGGCGTCATATAATAATCAAGAGTAACTTTTATTTGCTAATTGTGAACACATCTGTGATACAATGTTCGCTCTGTTTACAAACATTGGATTAAGGGATAAAATGTGGTTTTGATTGTTAAATGGTTTGGTTTTCAAAACAATTTTTCGGATAACCCGTTCCCTCCAGATAGTAACATCCTCACCAACGCCCACAACCACCACGCCCCTTAGATTGACATTAACGTCTTCCACCTTGATGGTTGCGCTATGCCCTTGATCCTCCTCGATTAGCTTGGGCTCGATATCCCAGGGCCAGCTTGTCTTGTAGTCCTCGATTACTGGTTTGGATTCGACATGTTCATTGAACTTTACGTTGACGCCTCTAAGCTGCTCTAGGTCCTCTGGGTTCAATACTTAATATTTATCAACTTAGAGATATGTGTGCATGAAGTACAGGATTGACTATGTCCTTCTATTTGTA
>CAZLHX010000047.1:0-7507 GCA_964559475.1 uncultured Candidatus Bathyarchaeia archaeon
TGACGACGACGGGTACTCAACCATAGATGAGTTAAACGTAACCCTAGTCATGGGAGATGATATTGATAACGACAAGACCTATGCGTTTAACTTAGACGTCGACCTTCTAGCATGGAGCTACATAACTGAAACCTACGTCCCGATAGAGATCCAACCCGAAGCAACCATAACCGAGTATACCTCGACACAAGCCGGATATATTTTACACTTCAAGGTCAGGGATGATATCGAGGCTAGAAGCGGATGTACTCTATACGGTAACGCTGAGGACGACGCTCTAGCTACCTCAGGTCAGACAGCCTTATCCCCGACAATTACCTTCGACGACTATGATGGGGGAGATACCCCCGGAGGACCCGGACCCGGACCCCCGGGAGACGATGAGGATGATGAACCTTATGAGTATGAGGGATGTGAGCTAACCGAGGCTGAGAGGATCAACCTTTACCGATACCTCGAGACGCTAACGGTCAGGGAGCTCCGGGAATACTGCGATGAGAGAGGTATCGGATACAAGCCATGGAGGAGCCGGGAGCCCTACTATTTTATGATCTTCATAGTCTATCATCATTGTCCATTCCCTGAGAACGACAACCCGTATCTACCTGATCCCGACGACCCGGACTATGATCCGGATAATGATGTAGACGACGACGGGGTCCCCGACGACGAGGATATGGACCCCTACAACCCGTTTGACGACAGACGTAAGGGACCTTTGCTAGAGAGTGGAGCCGAGTTATTCGTAGAACCGACGCTTACATGGATCCAACAGAACTCAATATGGTTACTCATCCTCTTATTCCTTGTATTATTGCTCTTATGGTTGAGCCGAGAGGGGAATAAACCTAAAAACCTTGGAGATATACTTAAACCGTTATACACGGTTAAATGGAGGGAAACATTATCGAGCTTGTAATAAGTAACGACTTTGTCCCGGGTCCCGGTAAACCCGAGGACATTTCTAAATATGCTTTTTATTATCTTCTAATAGCCATAATTGTAGCCGGATTCCTAAGCATCCCGGCTGTCCTTGAGTCAAAGGGAGACTACATTGGACGGGTTTACTCAATCTTCTTAACCCTCATCATATTTGGGTTAGCCTCATATATCGCCTCCCTCATCCTGAAAGAGCAAGGGATCCGAATAAACACCTAACTTTATTTTATGTCGTCAGTTTTTTTATGCGATTGTCTCAATTATTTGAATTATTCATAATAAAGTAGATTGTCGATAGTAGCTTTTTTATATATATTATCGCTCCATGTTATAGGCGATACAATTTGAAGACAAAATCAGCGTATGTTTTAATCATCATAATTGGAGTGATTGTAGCCGGAGCCTCACTGAGTCACGCAGATATACGATACCTGATGAACACTAGCTATTGGACCCGTTTGACATTGATAGGGGGATTCTTTGGACTATTAGTAACCGGAATAGGCTTAGGGGGACTTTTTGTAGATAGAACGAAACCGACCACGGAGCTAATAGCTCAAGTGATTGAGACGACGATAAATACACATATGGACGAGTTAAAGAAACAGGTCGTCGAGGAAATATTAAAGAAAAGAGGCTTTCAAAAAGCCCATCGCCCTAATGAGGTAAAAACAAATTGAGACAGATCACAGTAAACCCCGAAAAGGGACTCCTCGAAGTAAAACCTGAGGGGTCCCCCAACATACTTTCTTTAACCCTCGAGACGCTTGAGAGGTTTAGAAACGTACTTAAAGCCGAGAACAGTTACAAACTTTTAGTTTATGCACTGAAAAAACGTGCATTTACGTCGAGAATAGTTGAGGCTGAGACGAACCTACCTGAGAGCTCTTTTTTCAGGTCCCTTAAAACCCTGATGGATAACGGTTTTGTCGTCGAGGCTATGAAGGTCCCCAGTCCTCCCCCGGGGATGAGGGGAAAAGGAGGACCCAGATCAAGCATATACGCATTATCAGGGTATGATCCGGAGGACCTCATAAAAGCCGGGGTCCAACATAACAAACTCTTAAACCCCCGATATGTTGAGGCTACGAGAGTAACTCAGCTAATCATGGAGGACTACATAGATATCGACTCTCCTAGAAAGGAAATAAACTATCATCAAATAATGGAGGTACTTAAAAGCCGTCTAAGGAGAGTGGACGTCGGTATGGCTGACCTTGTAGCTATATGCCTCGGGGAGAATGATGTTAAAGTTTGGAGATAATCCAGTTTTTTTAGAATGATATGAGGAGGAGAAAAAAAATAAGTAAAAATGGAGAAAACGAGTCTCAGAACTGCAATACATGTGCTCTATGGGAAGATTGTAAGATCCAGAAAAGGAAAGGACATGTAAATAGTTGTGGTTGGTGGACGTCAATGAAGAAACGTGAGATGGGAGGTAGTCGACAATAAAAACAGCCGTGATATCAAACAAGCTATTCGAGACCATCCCCGGATACACCACAAAGAAGAAACCTCACTATTGGAGAGGTCAAATAGACGCACTTCTATACGAGCTTGAGGACTTAAAAGACGTCAGAATAATCGAAAAAGGATGGTATAAAGGAGAAGGGGACTCAATGGAGACCCTCATGCTCAACCTAGAGTTTACCATTCATTTAGACACCGGACCCGTAAAGAGAAGGGTCCAGTTTCAGATAGAGCCGGTCCTTATACTCCGGGAGACCTATACAAAACAGAGACACAGAGGGGAGAAGATCCCCGAGTACAAAGTCTCATGGAAGCTCATGCACGACCTCTTAGAGCGTAAACTAGCCGGAGCTCGACTAGGTCTCGTTGAGATACATACTGAGCTAATGAGCTACATAGTAACCCAACTACCGGATGGACGACAAGGAACCTTCGGGGACTTTATGAACATGGTCCTTGAGGCTGACCGGTTAAACGAGGTCACTCAACTAGAAGACAAGTCAAGGGACGACAGAGAGACAATAGAGGTTGACTACAAGGTCAGGGAGGAACCGGAATAATGACGGGTCCAAATAAGGATTGGAGACGAGCCTATTTCCGGCTATTAGCCATATATCTAAACGATAAAATAGGGACCACACTAGACATCTGTGATTCATCCCCCCCGGGAGGAGCCGGGACGCTAGAGGACGATCTAGTGGATGATCCAATAATCATAACGACGGAGCTAACCAATCAGAAAGCAAACGTCACTACAATTCTAGGTTCAATCGAGGACATAAAAGATTCACTTGAGGCTACCCTCGTGGATTGGAGCGTAAGCCGAAACAATATCACGTTTGAGTTTAGAGGTATGGAGGAACCCTAGATGGGAAAAAAGAGAAGTTGGACTGAGGATGATGTAGCCTACCTCCGGAAAGAGTATCCATATAGACCCTCCTATAAGATAGCTAAAGAGCTAGGACGGACCGAGAACGCAGTAAACTTGAAGGCTAGTAGACTAGGGATCTCTAAGGAGACCCCCACGGTCATAACAATATCCGGGACCCATGTAAGATGCTACGACCTTGAATGTAAGCATAACTCCCACTCAGGGGATAAGCCAATATGCCTTAGAAAAGATATCGAGGTCCATAGAAACGTATACGACTTCGAGAAAGCCGTATGCCTCTCCCGGGAGCCTAAGGGTGAATGGGTTGATGTCCCTCAGAGGAATATGAAGGATGGAGAGGAGTACCGGGTTGAGACTAACAACGTCGGAGAAGTGATCAAGGTCCTCAAAAGGGTATGCACGGAGGAGGAGAGTTAATGTTGGATAACGAAATGCTCTCCCGAGCCGTGATACCTACAAACAGCCTTATTTTAATAGAGGAGGAGGGTAGCCCATTGATAGATCCTTTAATCGTCTACCTTAGAGCCTCATGCTCAATCGGGAACCCGACTATAAAGAAGAAACCCCACGAATACGTCACTATATACAAAACTTCATCAATAAAAGCCGGGGTAAAATTTAGGAGAGGAAAATCTAAGAGAGAGCTCAATTTAGCCTCAGTGATTGAGATCCTTAGAAGATATGGGTTTGGGGATGCATGGGTCCACAACATAACCCTCAGAGTCAAGGACCAGTCAAATATGGTATGGGATCTTAATTTCAGAAACTCCTCTCTTACGGAGGGGTCTAAAGCGTCCCTATGGGTATCTAACTACCTTGAGGGACTAAAACAAGATGGATGGATAGAGAAAGTACAGATTAGACACCTACCCCTTGTATCAGTTAGAAGCGTCCCAGAGGGAGCAAATATGTCTCCTTACGACTTATCAGACCCATCATTCATCGCATGGTTAGGAGAAATCACTAACGGTTTAATCAGACTAAAAACAATGAGAAAAATAGACGAAACGACGTTTATCGACGTCGATATAAAGGAGGCTCTCAGATGAAGGGGATCTATTACACATTCTTTTACGACGACAAAGCTAAGGGAATAGAGCTTAAAGTCAGAGCAAACAGTAAACTACATGCGATTCATATTTTGAGGCAAGTTGTTGAACCTGAACGTCTAAAGATGTGGTATCTCGGTCAGATAGATGAGTCCCGGGATTGTTGGATGGATGTTGAGACCATACAGAAAGTTGAGGGGGTAAAGGCGGTAATAGAATGAAGGGAGAGATCAAAAACATGGTCCTACTAGGGATCAGTGTAGTTTTAATCGGAGTCGGAGCGTCACTAGGCAAATACACGGACTCAGGGAATTACCTGTCGTCAGCAATCATGATCATAGGCTTGTATGGACTAGCCTTATTCATCTCAGATAACGCAGAAACAAAACTAAATATGTTAAACACATACCGGATCATAGCCGTATTCATGTTCTGTATCTCGGCAATCATATCCGTATACCTTGTAAGCCAATCATACGTCAGTGCTAGTATTTGGGGAGGGTTCGGGGAGAATTTCGGGGATAACGTCGACGCCTTAGCTGATGCAATAATCAAAGTATTAGATTATTTATCTCAAAACCAAAACAAGGGGTTGATACTCAGATGAGCCCCATAAAAATTGTCGTCCTCGGCTCATGTCGATACGAGCCCTATGAGGTCCTAGCTATGCCTAACAAGTTAGACCCGGAGCTCTATGAGGAGGACCATGAGAAAGCCTACGATGAGGCTTGTAAGGTATTCTACCCGGCTATCGACGAGGCTGACCTTGTACTCGTATATGCTCCCGAGGGTATAGGGGAGCATACGGGGAGGGATCTAGATTACGCTAAAGATCAGGGAAAAGATTACGTCGTTTTTCCTCACGACGTAAACCGGTCCGACGAGCTCCTAGAGTGGGAGGAGAGAGTCAAACAATGTCGTCGGGTAGTCATGGAATTAAGGAGAGACCTCCGGATATTGGACATAAACCCAAAGAACTATATGGTTTACCCCTTGACGACGGGGTTTGTCGGACTTATTGACTATATATTGACTGGGGATCCGGATAAGATCGCACAGAGGGTCCTAAAACAAGCAATAGAGCTAGACCTCGAGAAAGGAAAATATTTTGAAGAAAGTGATGAGATCGAGGATTATTATTATAAGAAATACCTCGATAACGTTGAGGAAAGGTTAAAAGAGGGGGAAAATAACATGATAGATCATGATCGTTTAATTGTTCTAGCAAATGATCAGACGAAGGACCTTCTTAACCAATACTCTGATGAGAATATACAATATCATAAAATGAGACACCAAGATTCAAAAACCCAAAAAACCATGGAAAGAATAAGAAAAAACCTAACATCCATAAATGATTTGACAGTAAAATTAATCAAAACATTATATAATGAAGATATCCGATTATATGCACAAGGTAAAAAAACTCGGACTATTTTATCAGCAATATATTACATAGTATTCAATAGATTCCTTGATTTGGCAATCCCTCAAGCCTTCATATGCCGTTATTTAGGGGTAACTCAACCCTCCCTTAGAAGACATTATAAGAAGATTTTGACGTTAATCCCCGAGGAGGAGAAAAAGAGATGAGCTCAGGGGACTTATACCGATTCACTGAGAAGGCTCCGTCATGGCTCAAACTCTGTCTAGGGGAGGAGGGAATACCTGAGGAGTTTGAATACGACGACCTGACCCCTCACCAACACAAGGTCCTACAAACTCTCGAGATACTATACGTCTCCGTCGAGAAAGGAGACGTAGAACCCTTCTTGAAAAACGGTAAAATCCATTTCAGAAAAACCGGAGGTAGCTAAATGGATCTCAAGACATTAGCTACATACAAGACCCGTAAGCTCCTCGTAGGGGTAAACGATAAGGGACGGACCCCGGACCCCGGGAGCGAATATGATATGAAGTACCTTACGGGTAGACTCATATATGAGGCGATTGAGGAGCTCCTCCCTGAGATCGAGGTCCTCATGGCGAAATTTGACGGACTACCTGAGGAGGAAACTTCTCAGCAATTTGAGACCGTCATGCTCGAGTTAGCCGACGTCTCAAATTTTGTGGATTTTATCGACCAATCCATCAGGTTAGCATATGAGAGGTATCTATGGAGGGTAGCCAATTGAAGGGGAGGGAAAGTAACCCTTTGACCGCTTTCCTCGTCGTCGGGGTAATATGCCTTGGCTTAGGATTCGGTTTAGGACTTAACGTCAACCGTCGACTAGATACCCTATTCCTCGATGTCAAGACTGAGTACATTGATAATCAGGGTTGTCTAACATGTCCCTCTGATTACCCCGTCCTCAGAATAGAGGTCACGGCTCAGAGACCCCGGGGAGAGATACAGAACTCCCGGGTAATACAGATATACCTCCCTTATGGGGAGTGGGAGCTTGTTGATCTTGGTAAAACCGGTCAATTCTACAAGTATAATGTGACTCTGATAGACATGGAAATAGTCCCGATGGAGGAGTTAGAATGATTGGCTCTGATCTTATCCTCGATAAAATAGTTGAACATATACCCCTCCTCATTCTAACTGTCGTCGACTACATTTACCGGATGAAGGTAAAACTCAGCCTAGTTGAATGGATACAGTTTCAGCTAGTCCTAGATATGATCCCTTTCTTCTATGGGTATGGTTTATTCATGTATCAGGTCCTATACGAGATAGAGCCTTTCAGTACCGCCATAATCTCAGGGATATCCGGCTCTATAATGATGTTCTATCAGGTTAGACGGGATGTAGCTACCTACGTATTTTATGAGAAGTTAGAGGAGCTCAGGACAGTAAGCTCATTGAAGGGGATAGAAAAATGAAACCCGAGGAAAAGCTCAAGAGGATAGGGAAAATCATACAAGCCTACCGTATGGGGGTCTTTGAACACATCCGAGCATTTAATCTTATCATCAAAACCCTCGAGAACCTGACCCCTGAGCCTCAAGGTCAGGATAGCTCCGTCGTCATATGCCCTGAATGTGGTATCCGATCCGATATCCAAATATTAGATAAGGAGACGGGTCAATACGTCTCCCCCATCACGGATCATGGATCATGGTTGGAATGTAAACAATGTCAGTGGATATGGGATAAAGATGAGTAAATACATGACCTTTCGTTTGTTAGGGTCCTCAGCTTCGGGACTTA
>CAZLHX010000047.1:7607-20002 GCA_964559475.1 uncultured Candidatus Bathyarchaeia archaeon
ATTGAGGATTTTATACAAAAATTAATGGATGAGAGGATAGAGAAATGAGTAAATGTGAGTGGTGTGACAATCTTCTTTCAGAATTAGAAATTAAAGATGGTCTTGAGAGAGGTCAGTTAATTTGTGATAAATGTATAGATGAGAACCTTCATCACTATTCAGAGGATAAGGATGCAGAGGAATGAGTGAGAAACTCGTCTGTGTATATATCCGTCACGATATACTTGAGGAGATCCTCAAGGGTAACGCTATGCTAGTACCCGAGGTCCCGGAGGATGGAAAGCTAGTCGACATAACCTACATCAGACAGAATTATAGAAAACATGACTTAATTTACTGTTATTTCGAAGTGGACGAAACCGAGTTTGATGAGAGGTTTCATGTAAACACATTTTCATATTATAAAGGAGAATACGTCCCGGTAATAATCCCTAAACAAATCGGGGAGAAGGAATGTTGACTAAAACTAGGTTAATCTCAGGTCCTCATAGGATTGGGAGATTCCGGGTCTCATTCGAGTTTTGTAGGAAAGACCTATGGGTAGGGTTATATTGGGAGAACGAGGACTTTGAAGAACTAGGTATATTTGACTTCTATTTCTGTTTCATACCATGCTTCCCTCTCCATATACGTTATATCAGCCCTAGAATTTACGACGTCAGGACCCCCGAGTTTCATAGAATAGCTAGTAAACTCACAGGGACGAAATGGGATTTCTCAAAACTAGAGAAGGGTGATCAATGTTGTGTTAAAGATTGTCTTTTCACAAGAAGCTATGGGTATTGGACTTGCATAAACCATAGAGATTTAGAGCTACATAGTTTTAACCCCATCGATAGTTACGGTAATTTATTTTGGTCCCATGAAGGAAAGGAGGTTGCTTGATGGAGTTCCCTATCAGATATGAAGTGTATGATAAGATCACTAAGAAAAGCGTAATAGTCGACGTCACTGAGGAGGACCTCCTCGAGAGATACGGGAAAATAATAGAGCCGACGAGAATATTTATCAAGGACCTAGCATGTAGACGGGGACTCCATTCATGGAACCGTTACAATAACCTAGTTCCGAGGAGGTTAAAATGACCGACCCTTTTACCGTCGTCCTCCCGGTCCATAACGAGGAGAATCTCCTCCCGGTTACATTCCCGGCTATCTATGACCTAGACCCGGAGGAGATCCTAGTTATCCTTGATTATTGTACTGACCGATCCGAGGAGATCATAAAAAAGATCCATGACGACATAGGAGGAGACGTCACCTTGAGTCTAATGGATGGCTACGTTGACCCTAGTTTCAAATGGAATATCCCGTACCTTAGACGAAAAGCATATGTAAAAGCTAGAAACGACCTGATACTCAATACCTCGGCTGATATATTGTTGGATCCCGGGATCTCCAAGACGGTAAAGATGATAGACGACAAAGTTAAGTTGTTGAAATATGGGTTATTGGATTACCCCTATACAATCCAATGCTTTCTCCGTCGTCTCTATTCCACTTTTACCCCCCTTGAGAGTAACCGGGGACTCTATACCTTTGATAAAGAAGCATGGCTCGAGACGGAGGACCCGGAAAGCGTTATGAACCTCGAGAGTTCAGAGGATACTCATCTAATACTCTCAATGGAGAAGAAATACCGGACAAAATACGTCAACACCAATACTTTTACTCTGAGACCTAATGAGCAATTCAGTCGAAACATTGAGAGAGGAAAAAATTATGCTAAACTTGTCGGTATCGGATACTTGAAAGCTCTCGGTATGAGCTTTCTTATGCTTAGACCCCATTTTTTTGTAGGATACGTTAAACAAAGGAGGAGAATGAAATAAAATTTAAGAGAAAAGAAGATGAAAAATGGTCCGATTTAACCCAGTTTGAGAAAGCCTCAGTAATAGGATCCGTTTTGTTTGTCGTCGTGTTATTCAGTTATGGAGCCCTTTACAAATACGTCTTATTTGACCCGAGTAAACCCGAGGTTGAAACCTATGATATCGTAAGGGTATCACATTTTGACGTCTCAAACCATTCCCGGGAGATCACTAAGATAAAATATGTTAGTCCATTTGACCCGAATAAAACGATGGAAAGATCCTTCTACGACGACACAGGTTTTTATCGTTACTTGAAGGCAAATAGGACCTATGAGATTCATTATACAACTTACTACCCTAGTGGACGGAGCCGTATGCATATAGCTGAAATCAAAAAGGTAGTACCCAAATGAGGGAGACCATAACCGTCTTGATACCCTCAAGGGATGGGGGAACTCTCCTCGAGACTACCCTGAGGTCATTAAGAGCTCAGACGATCCCGGTAACTATCTGCGTCTCAGATGATCATAGCATAGATGAAACCCCGGAAATACTGAAAGCCTACAAGGTCAGGTATTGGAGGCTACCCCAACGGCTACCCAAGGACTATGACCGGGTCCCATTCCTCTTAAACAAGGCTTACGAGATATCCCCCGAGTCAGATTACTACATGATCAGTGGCGATGATCAGGATTACCCCCCGGACTATGTTGAGAGGATCATAGAGTACATGAAACGGGATAAAGTAGACCTAGCCTCAGGTCATAATCATAACCATAGGTTTGAGGACCTGAGAGCTCCGACGGGGTCGGGACGAATTTTCACTAGGAAAATGGCTGAGGTCCTATTCCCCTTAGTACATGCCTCAATATGGGATACATGGATGTTATACAAGATCCCGGAGTATGGAGGTAAAGTAGGGATCTACCCGGTGGCTAAGAAGCATCTGAGATGGAGAAAGATCCGGATAAGTTTCGGTCAGAGCTCGTATCAGATCGGGAGACCCTTCATCTACGTCATTTTCAAGTTTGCTAAAAAAACCGTTGTTGAGAGGGACCCCTTACTAGGTTTATCAATCTTATTAGGATACCTAGAATACCTTTTTAGGGGAACCCCTCAGTTAGATATAGCTCAAAGCGTGAATCTCAAAACAAGACAGAGGATCGCTAGAGCCGTCTCGAGAAGAATAGGAGGAGTAATTGGAGTATGAAGGTTTGTAAAAGATGTGTTATGGATACAACTGATCCTAAGATACTGTTTGATAGCCGAGGTTACTGCAATCACTGTAACGAGTGGTTTAGTCAAGTTGACCGGGTAATCCATGCGAAAAATGACCTTGAAATCTTGTTTGATGAACTCAAGGAGAAAAGGAAAAGCTACGAATACGACGGAATCATCGGGGTATCGGGAGGTCTTGATAGTAGCTATACGACGTTTCTAGCCTATCAGCATGGGTTAAACTGTCTTTTAGTGCATTTTGATAATGGTTATAATGCTCCCGAGGGGGACCATAACGTCCAAGCAATAAAGAAGGCTACCGGATGGGACCTCATAATAAACTCAATGGACTTAGACGAGTTTCATGATCTCCAATTAGCATACCTGAAAGCCGGGGTAAAGAACCTTGAGGTCCTCTCAGATCATGCGATAAGGTCAAACCTTTTCGATACCCTCATGGAGACCGATATAAAACACATCATAAAAGGGAATAATTGGGTCACTGAGGGAATACTCCCCTCCTCATGGGGATACAGACACAGTGACCTTGCGAATATCAAAGACATTCACAGTAAATATGGGACGAAACCTCTCAAGACATACCCTCAGATGAGCGTCCTAGAATCCGCTTACAGGATAAGGATCCGGGGGATCACGGAGGTAAAGCCTCTTAACCATATAGACTATAACGTCAAAGAGGCAAAGAGGACACTAGTTGACGAATGGGGCTGGAGAGATTATGGATGGAAACACTTTGAGAGCATAATAACCCGTTTCTATCAAGCCTACATACTACCTTACAGGTGGGGACATGATAAGAGAAAGGCTCATCTCTCGACCCTGATATGCAGTGATCAGATCTCCCGGGACGACGCATTAAAGATACTTGAGGACCCTCCCTATCCATACCCCGGGATGAGGGACGACAGAGAGTACATAGTAGATCAGTTAGGTATACCCGATGAGAAGTTTCAGAGATACCTAGACAGTCCAAGGCAAAATCATACCAATTTTAAGACGAATACCCGGACCCTGAATACCCTCAGGTTTTTAAGGAATATGGGGTCCCTTATTTGAGAGACTTCGTTAAATCATTCTATCATAGAGTGGTAAATTATAATCAATGGTGGAATTACGGGAAATCATGGGCTAACGTCCCCCTCAGCATATTACAGTATACGAGCCATGTATCTGTTATCCTATTACTTCTCGACGTCGAGAGACAGAGAATCATATTACTAACAATGACCGGGATAATAGTCTCCCTGATATCGACGGTAGGGTATTTTATGTTCAAATCCGGGGGAGAGCAAATAGATCGGATCATGTTGAATTGGAGAAATACGGTCCATGAACTAGCAACCGTTGGACTGTGGTATGCCGACACATTGGTAGCAATCGAGCTAGGGATCCCGGTCCCCGATGAGTTATACGAGTTTGGGGTTGAGGAATGGGAGGACCTATTCAAACTGTATAGGTTTGTCCTCGATAAAGGAAAGAAAGCCGGAGCATTAACCCTCTGTCGTCGATATCTCGGAAAGGAGGACCTTGTTGTTAATTGACGTCGTCGTATGCACAAAGGATGGAAAGACCCCTAAGGGACTTTATAACCTCCCTCTCGCTAACCTTATAGTCGAGACAAGTAAACCTCTCGGATGGGCTAGAAAGAGAGCTATTGAAAAAGTTGATACTGATTGGTTTGCCTTCATAGACGACGACGTTGAAATAGATGAAAAATGGTATCAAACCCTATTACCATATACCTTTAATGATGAGGTAGGAGCCGTCCAAGGGGAATTAAGGGTAAAAGGTCTAGGCGAAAAATGGGATAAAGCGATAAACGGGACGACAGAGAAAAAGATATCTTATAGAGCCGATCCCGAATCCGTCGGACACACACATAATACCCTCATCAGAACCCCCGTCGTCAGGGATTGGGTCCCTAGCCGGAAGGACCTACACTTCTTTGAGGACTACGAGATAACTCAGCACATACTAAGCAAAGGCTATAAATGGGTTGTCGTCCCGACGGACTCAAAGCACATATGGAGTTGGGAGAAACTCCGGAAAAACTCGTATTTAGCAAATATTTGGTGGAAAAAAGTATTTCAACCAAGTCCCGGAAAAATCCTGAGGAGAATATACGGATTCATAAAGACAGCTATCAGACATGGACGACGAAGGGGTCTCCGGGTATTCATCTATTACACATATTTTCGTTTTTACTGCATATTGGGGTTGATATTTGGATGAATGGGTTTGACCTTGTAAGAAAAAATCTCGGTGATAGAGCTTTTCATCACTTCAAACTACATTGGAAAAGCGACATACATAGAGCCCTGAAATACCTAGTATGGTTTACCCGGGTCAGTGACTTAACGACACCTTATCCTCTACAAGCTAAAATCGAGATTACTAGAAGATGTAATCTTAATTGTAAAATGTGTATGAGAAAAACCCTCCCGGTATATCCCGACCTCGACAACATGGAGTATTCCTATATACTAGACGCATTGAAGAACATCAGCGTCTTAGCTCCTCATGGATACGGGGAACCCTTATGTCACGCAAACTTTCTCGAGTTTATGCTAATGACCAACCACAAAGGAATAAAAATACACTTGACGACAAACGGGACCCTTCTCGACCCGGATACCTCCCTGAGCTTCATAAAAGAGTGTAAACCTATCAGGATAACATTCAGCGTCGATGCCGGAACCAAGAAAGAATATGAGTGGATAAGACAGAGAGCCTCATTTGAACTGATGAAACATAATATTCGAGAGGCTTGTAAGGTAGCTAAAAAAGTAGGGACAAAGACGACGATAGCTTGTACTTATGGGAGTTGGAATAAGGATCAAATAGTACCCCTCAGCCGGTTAGCCTCAGAACTCGGGTTAGATTCGATAACATTCAGTGACCTAACCTTACATGGGGTAGGACTAGCTACCGGGAATAACAAGGTCAGAACGGACAATCAGGTAATGGAGGACCTCAGGAAAGCTAGGGATCTATACGGAGACTCAGTAAACATAGGATACACTGTAAATAAAATGAGCTTAACCCATCCCCGATGCATAAGACCATGGATATCAACCTTCATTCAATCAAACGGGGACGTATTCCCATGCACAGATACCTTAAACTACAAACTAGGAAATATCTTTGAAACCGATTTTAAAGATATATGGAATGGAGGAGAAATGATCAAGTTTAGGAGACGGTTATTATCAAGTCCCGTGGAGGAGTGTAGGAAATGTCCGAGTTACTGACAAAGAAATTCCGGGTCCCAGTCAGAGTATGCCCTGAAACCGGGAAAGAAGTATTAGGTATGTACTCCTCTCCAAATAATAACGTAGGCTTGATAATTCAATGTAGACGAGCCTATTTCTCAGGGGGAAAATGTCCCCTCGGGAGAAAGTACACATGCCTTTTTAATTTAAATGGAAATAACTGTAAGGAGGTTGAGATATGTCTTCAATATTGAGGCTTTACGCTGAAAAAGAGGGAAAGACGGTAATCCTAGCGGAATACCGGGGACCTCAGGACGGCTTAAAGAACTTTAAACTAAAAAAGATTAAAATCGGACATGGGTCAGAGATGTAAGATGAAGGATCTAAAAATCATTCTTACAGCCTCAGGATGTCCCGGAGCCTCGACCCTGATCAGGATGCTAAAAACGGTCCCTGATAGACGAGTGACCGTCATAGGTACGGATATGGATAAAGAGGCTATTGGACGGTATCTATGCGATAAATTTTACATAGTACCCCCGGGACGGGACCCGAAATACATCCCCGTTATGGAGAGACTTCTCGAGAAGGAAAAACCTGACGTCCTATTTCCTCAATCAAGTTATGAGGTCCCGACCCTAGCAAAGCACAAGGAGGAGCTCGAGTCATATTGCCCGGTCCTAGTATCCGATGAGCTCCCGGTAACGACGGCTAACAACAAGCGGATAATGTATGAATCCCTCGAGAACAAGGTTCCCCTCCCTGAATACTACCCGGTATACGCCCTTGAGGATCTTGATAGAGCCGTCTCAAAGCTAGGTCAACCATTCGTCATAAAGCCTCAGGTCGGGAAAGGGAGCCGAGGCGTAAGAATAATAGACGACAGCATAAACCGGTTTGACCGATTCATCAACCATAAACCAAACGACAAACACATGGACCTTGAGACCCTATACAAGACCCTGACGGGTAAATACTACGAGCTATTAGCCATGGAATACCTCGAGGGAATGGAGAAGACAGCCGACACATTATGCATGAAGGGACAAGCCCTCGGGACGACAGTAAAGACGGTTGAAAAGGCTAGATGGGGGGTAATCGTAAACGGGGAACTCATAAAAGATCAGGGTATTGTAGCTCAAACCCGGAAAATATTGAAGTCTATACCCCTCAGCTATTGCGTAAACATTCAATTCATAGGGAATAGGCTTATTGAGATAAACCCCCGGGTTAGCACATTCATTTACTCGAGGGATTTGAACCCTCCCTACCTAGCCGTCAGGTTAGCCTTAGGAGAGATAAAACAACATGAGATCCCGGACATCTACCTCAAGAATACGGACCATGGACGACGGATGATCCGTTACATGGATCAGTTATTCATCAAGAATAACATGAGGGTCCTATAATGCTAAAAAACGACAGAATATTAGTTTTAAGCCCTCATACCGACGACGCAGAACTCGGGATGGGGGGGACATTAAGCCGATTGGTTAGACTACCATGTGATATCAAAGCTGTCGTCTTCAATGCTCCGGATGAGAGGCTTAAAGAGGAGTGTACTAGAGCTTATGAGATTTTAGGTAACGTCGGGAACTCAAAGGTGGACCTCAGTATTCTAGGGTTTAAGAGAAGATTCTTTCCCCGGGACCGTCAAAACATCTTACAGCAAATATGGGAGATAAACCAAGGATTTAAACCAAACATGGTTTTTACTCCATGTACTAGAGACCATCATCAGGATCATGAGACAGTTACAAACGAGGCTCTGAGGATCTTTAAGAGCTCAACCATCTTTGGATATGAACTTCAATGGAACGTCATTGATTTTTTAGAAAACACATTCGTCACATTAGACGAAAGGGACCTAGAAATAAAACGGAAAATGCTTGAGTGCTACAAGTCTCAGCATGGACGACCCTATTTCGATTGGGACTATCAGCTAGGAGTCTCAAGGTCCAAGGGTATCACATTAGGAGGAGGATACGCAGAGGCTTTCGAGTCAATACGGGTCGTCCTCGACGGAATTTAGGAGGAGAAAAAATGAACCAAATAGAACTATTTGAGAAGTTAGTAAGAGATTACATAGGATCAAGATATGCGATAGCAGTAGATCATGGGACGTCGGCTATAATGGACTCCCTGATAGCTGTCGGGGTAGGAATAGGGGATAAGGTCATAACGACGCCCTATACTTTTGACGCTACCTCTGACGCAATATTACATGTCGGAGCCGATCCCTTGTTTGCAGACATCAGACGGGAGGACTACCTCATAAACCCGGATAAAGTTGAGGAGCTCATTAAAGAGAATAAGGATGAGGTAAAGGCTATTCTTTGCGTCCATTTATTCGGCAAGGTCTGTAACATGAACCGGTTGATGGAGCTCTCTATTCATTGGGGAATCCCTTTGATAGAGGACGCTAGTCAATCATTTGGAGCCGAGTACAAGGGAAAGAAAGCCGGGACCTTCGGGGTAGCCGGTACTTTCAGTTTCTACCATACTAAAAACCTCCCGGCTTATGAGGGAGGAATGGTTGTCACTGACTCAATAAGAGTAACCGATAAAATAAGAGCTTTGAGAAATCACGGCTACAATGATCTAGGATTAAAGATCATGTTGGGATACAATCATAAGATGAGTCATAGTAACGCCTTTCATGGAGCCCAATACCTGAGCCTTCATAAACCGGCTATTAAATCCATGCTAGGGAGATACGGTCCCCGGGACGGATATTACCCCCGGGTAGCATATGATAACCTAGTTTACCGGGGTTTAGGTATCGGAGAGACGGGACTATGTCCTATCGCTGAGGAAATAGCTCAGATCGTCAGGACAAAGCTCCGGTATATCAAACAAGGTCCCCGTTGTCCGACTTGTAGCCAATTCATAGAGTTTGGGAGATGTAATTGTCCCTATGAAAAGGAGGAAGAAACATGAACATTTTAGTAACCGGATCATCAGGTTTTATCGGAAAGAACTTAGTGAATTACCTAGAGGATCTAGGACACCAAGTCATACCATATGATATCAAGACAGGTCAAGATATCCTAGATGGTATAGAGTTAGCGTCAACATTCTACGAGAACCATATCAGCCGGGTCTACCATCTATCGGCTCAAGCCTTCATGTCGACGGGGGAGAATTACCCCTACCGGGACCTTGATGTCAATGGAAAGGGAATGATCAATATCCTGAGGATGGTTGAGAAATTCCGGGTCCCTATGGTTTACACCTCCTCGGGAGCCGTATACGGTCAAACCGATAGTTATCCACATTCAGAGGATGCTCTCCTAAAACCTCGAGCAAACTATGGATGCAGTAAGAGGTATGCAGAACTCTTACTCCAAAAATGGGTTGCTACAAAATACGTCGATTGTAAGGTAGTTAGATTCTCCTCAGTGTATGGACCATATCGGGAGCATGGACCCGTAAACATCTTCATTAATAAAGCCCTCAAAGGGGAGCCCCTAACAGTGTATGGTGATGGATCTCAAACCCGGGACATGATCTACATAGACGACGCATTAAGGGGAATGATCAAGGTCCTCGAGCTAGGGTCCCCCGGGGAAATCTATAACGTCGGATACGGTAAAGAACATAGCGTCACTGAGGTAGCTCTCATAATTCAGGGGATAACGGGGTCCGAGATAAAATTCATACCTCATCAATTCAGTGAATTTGACGTAAAGAGGAGTTATTACAATATTGATAAAGTCCGGAGCCTAAGTTGGGAACCTAAATACGACCTCGTAGAAGGGATTGAGAGGACATATAATATAATGAGCTATGATAACATCTCTTAAATATAGATGTATGTTCTATCTTATATGGACCCCAAAGCTCGGGTTTTAAGTATCGCCTTTCTACCCGGCTGATCTCCAAGGGGTCCCTCCTCCGGGTAGATCCTTCGGGGTCTACCCTCGGAGATATCATGTTTCCCAAAAATAATAAGGGGAGGAGAATACAGCAACACCGACGGACCCGGACATGGGAAAAACTGAGGAGAATGGTCCGACCCTGAATACGAGACCTTAGGTCCTGAGATATACAGTAAAGGTTACCTCCTCCCCGATAAACAAAAAAGAGAGTCCTAGAAATGGAGAAAATACCTGATTTTCCCGGTAGAAGATCACTTATAATCATTCTTCTCATCGTCGGTATAAGCCTCGGATTGACTCGTTACAGAAAAGAGGTTGACCTTGAGAATGAAGCATATCTTAGACAGAGAATTAAAGACAAGACAGATATGCAATACGTTACCCTCGGAAAAATACAGGTCTATGGACGGGATTTTAGAGCTTATTCTTATGATCCCTTTGCAGATGGGAGCTATATTGTAGATGCTCCATGGTTAGAGGGATATGTTGACCGCTTTGGTAAAGTCCATGTAAGTTATCGTTATACCCCCGATTAACCGGGAAAGTAGCCCTAAAAATATGGGTCAAATAGGTATACCTAAATGAGCTTAATTCCCATGTTACTGACGACAGAGTTAGATATATAATTTTAAAATAAAAAAAGAGGGTTTAAACCGGGACATCATTTCTATACGCTTAAAGAATTTGTCGTAAAACTTTTACTCTTATCATCTGATTACTAGATGAGGATCAATGTCAGATATCTTTACTACGGACAACCTCAATACCGGCTTTTGGTATATGGTCTATGCTTTTGTTGGAGGCTTGATCATAAACCTCCTTTTCTTTATCGCCATGCTTCTTAGACCTGATTTAATGGACCCTACTAAAATAAGGTTAATGTTTGGAATATACGCTATTGCGATTGTGCTCGGTATGATGGTCTCAGGGTATGCCGTAAAAAAAGCCTACAAAAAAACCCAATAATTTTTTCTGTCGTCATAATTACTCCCATTCCCTAAATGAATTATCTTAAATACCTGAAAGAAAGATTTGTTGATAAGGCTAAGGGAGGAGACCGAGGTAGATGAAGGACCCCAATCTTTTAGAAAACGGAGGACCCCACCTTAGCCTAGCCGGGGGACGTCCCGTCTCCGGTAGCCCTTTATTTCTCAGGTCAACATTTTCTTTCCGTAGATTAGGCATTTTACTCCCGGGGTTTGAGACATTTCATCTCCCGGGGTTTTTATTGACCTTGTTAGCTTCTCGGCTACCGGCTTTCATTGTAAACTCCCTTAGATTTTTACCCGGGACCCCTCAAAAATGGATCCGGGACTTAAGCTAATTTTTTCATTAGTTTTTCCCAATCCCGGGTCCAACCACGTTAAACATGTATGTTAAAAATAAGGGTATTCGTTCTGATATCCAAATGAAGTTCTCGGTTACTCCCAAAGAATACAAGAATTGTTTTAAATATCTAAAAGAAACCATAGAGTCTTGAGGAGCATCCCGGTCCGGGGATTAAATAGTCGTCCTTCTTTTCCGGATGGTCGGTGAGCCCTGATCCCCTTAGCGTTTGGAGAGCTCCTCAACCCTCCTCCCCTTTTTTACAGGTCTCACAAGCCTTGAAACGATATTCTTTAAAAAGAGTGCATCCGATGGAACATTTGGGTCGAGGTCTCTCGAGACGTTTTTTTCTCCAAGTCCCGTTCTTATTCCGTCGTCTCATACTTCGTCATACTTTGTCATACTTTGTATTTGCTCCAATAAAATATCGTGTTACATTTAGGACAACGGGGAGCATAACTCCGGTCCTCAGCCCAACGTCCCTTACGGGTCCTCCATGTATGACCACATCCACTACATTTTTCCTCGTAGTTAGGACTATGCCGGGGTCGGTCATGGAGATCCTCCTTGTGTATCTTCGTAAGGGTATAGGATATTTCCTTCAATTCTAATATGTAAGATACATTACTCAAATATAAAAAGTAGGACTAAAATTATTCTCCAAAGAAATACTCTAACGGAGAGGGGTAAGCCCTGATCCTAGCCTCAGCTATTCGACAATACTTCTCTTTCATATCGATCCCTATGTATCGTCTGTTTAACTGTTTACATGCTATCGCTGTCGTCCCGGACCCTACAAATGGGTCCAATACTAATGCGTCTTGAGAAGAACCTAGAGTTACCAAGTAAGCCATTAACTGAATCGGCTTGACTGTCGGATGAGTGTTGGCTCTAGGGATTGTTTGTTTCTTATCCCTCCTCTCC
>CAZLHX010000048.1:0-19126 GCA_964559475.1 uncultured Candidatus Bathyarchaeia archaeon
TGTTGTATTGAATAAGACTTTTTTTGAAATCTTGGCTATAATCACAGGTTTTGGTGGTGTATATTATACAATTTTTGATATAGTTGAAAGAGCTTTGATTTTAGATACTTTCAGTGTTGTTATGGCTCTAGCTGCAATGGTAATAGGAATAGAGCATCTACGTTATGTTGAAGAACATGATTTGATCAAAAAAGCGGTTATTTTAACTGGCATCGTTGTTATTTCCAGTTTTCTCCTGCTTGTATGGCATTTTGGCTCCCATATTATCTCCTGAAATTTTTAATTATAAAATGCATTTAAATTTCATCTTTAAACAATTATTATTTAATATGTCCAACAAACTAGGACTACCGAATAAATTCCTTATTGTTATTCTACTGACTATTCTAGTCCTTGTTTTACCGACACCTTCTGGATTATCTTTAAGTGGAAAAAGAGCATTGGCAGCCTTTGTTTTTACTGGAACGATATTCGCCTTGCAGCCCGTTCCTCTACCTTTTGCAGGGCTAATGGTCCATATTCTGATAGCTGGTTTAGGGTTAACAGAATCAAGAACAGCATTTGAATCTCTATCGAGACCCATTATTATACTAATTCTAGGAAGCTTATTCTTAGCTGAAGCTTTAAGAAAATATGGATTAACCCGAAGACTTGCCCTTAAATCCATCGTCTTATCTGGTGGAGGGATCAAGGAATTATTATTTGGATTGATGAGCATCGCTTCATTGCTTTCCATGTGGATGGAAAATACAGCAACTGCCGCAATTCTAATCCCCGTAGCCCTTACAATCTCTAATCAAGTAGAAGAGGAAGAACAATCAAACAAAATATTGATTATGCTCGTGCTAGGAATAGCTTACGCTGCAAGTATTGGTGGAATGGCCACTATAACAGGATCAGCATCAAACGCCGTCGCCTCTGAGTTTTTATCAGAGATAAGGATCTGGACTTTCTTAGACTGGATGAAATACGGTCTTCCCAGCTTAATAGTGATTTTTCCCATCACTTGGTATTTCTTAATAAAGCAATTTAAATTCACAATCGTTAAAATCGATATTGAAAAACCGAAGAAAGATCTTGAAGCCCTGGGAAATCTGCAGAAAAATGAATTAGAAGTGATAATAATTTTAGTTATTACAATTATTTTATGGATAAGTGGACCAATTTTTGAGGCATACTTAGGATTGCCCCCGAGTTTCATGTCTCCCGCGATTGTAGGAGTGATAGCAGTGTCTTATCTTGCTTTAAGGGGAATTATTGTTTGGGAAGATGTTAAAGGAGTCAGTTGGGGGATGTTCTTTGCTATAGCTGCAGGTCTCTCTCTAGGTGATGCTCTAAAAAGATCTGGTGCAACAGAATGGATGACTGAGATAATCTCACCGATAATAAAAGGCTCCCCATATCTTCTTAGTTTGTTACTCTTAGTTTTTGCTTCTATAATCCTCACAAATATTATTAATAATGCCACAGTTGCAGCTGTATTTGTCCCTATATTAATTCAGATAGCCCTAGCGGATCCATCCTTTAAATCCATACAACTAGTCCTGCCTCTGACAATGGGAACTACTTTTGGATATGCATTACCATCAGCATCTGGGAGAATGGCGTTAATCTCAGCTACTGGCATTATACCACAAAAAGACATGTTCCGGTACGGAATGATATTAAGCCTGATAAGCGGGTTAGTACTAGTAAGTTTCTTTTACATTATGAATTTATTAAACTTGATCTAAGAAAAGAGTAAATAAATGTTAAAATCATATAACTTATGATGTCTCTTCATGGGGAATAATTTTGAAAGTACTTGTAGTTGGCGCTGGTAGAATTGGCTCAAAGGTTATAAAACAACTTAAAAAGAGGACCAATATCAAATTCTATACTGTGGATCCCAGAGAAAATCCACAGGCTCTAGAACAAGGAATAATTGAAAAAATAGACTTCTCTGTCGATCTGATCCCAGGTGAGATAATAAAAATAATCAACGAATTGAGACCAGATCTAGTGTTAGTAACTACTTCATGGGAGGATATCTCAAAAACCGGTGCCCAGGGAATGGACGTATTGGTAGAATCATTAAATAATGAATTAGAATCAGGATCAGAATACCCCATAATATCGGTTTCAAGAAGCGGATAACTAACCATTTTTAAACATCAAACGCTAAAACTATGATATGATATTTCATAGAATAAAATCTGACGTCGTCTCTCATCTATCCTACTTTATTGGATCAGGCTCTGAGGCAATGGTTGTTGACCCTCAAAGAGACGTCGGTGTATATCTGGACTTGGCAAAAGACCAAGGCTTACATATCAAATATATATTCGAAACCCACAGGAACGAGGACTATGTAATAGGTTCAAAGGAACTAAGTCATTATACTGGTGCGGAGATATATCATGGCCCATGGCCTGACTTCAAGTATGGAAATAAGCTCAAAGACGGACAGCTATTCAAAATTGGGAATATACGAGTAGAAGCTCTTCATACTCCCGGACATACACCAGGAGATATGTCTTACGCTGTAACAGACCTCGAGACTGGGGATCACCCAGTCTTAGTTTGTACTGGCGACACTCTTTTCATCGGAGATGCAGGTCGCACTGATTTTGGTGGACCTGAAAAAAGGAAAGAGTGGAGCGAAAACCTATATGATAGTATATATGAGAAACTTTTACCCCTAGGGGATCACGTCTTAATCTGCCCTGCTCATGGATCTGGGAGCGTATGTGGGAGTAAGATCGCTGAAAGAGAAACCAGCACCCTTGGCGCGGAACGTCTAATGAATCCTCTTCTGCAATTAAGTAGAGAGGAATTCATAAAACTAAAAATCGAGGAGGAACATCAATACACGCCTTATTTTAAGAGAATGGAGAAATTTAACCTCGAAGGCGCCCCCTTAATGGGGTTAAATCCATATATCCAATCGGTAAATCCCCATGAGTTTAAAGAATACTTGGATAATGGAGCTACTTTAGTAGATACCAGACCTCCTCCAGCATTTGGAGCAGGACATATTGAAGGCAGTTATAATATACCTGTTGCCCGGTTAGCAATGGGTGGATGGGTTTTACCCTACGAAGATCCAGTCATTCTTATAGTGGGAAATCAGAGCGACGTTGATCATGTAGCTAGAAGTTATGCCAGAATGGGCTTCGATAACATTGAGGCATACTTGGCAGGTACCATTGTTACTTGGTATAAAGAGGCTTTACCCGTAAAACCCATGAGAATGATTACCCCTCATGATCTAAAAAAGAGTCTAGACGCTGGGGAAGATTGGTTCTTACTAGATGTGCGTACCAAAGAAGAATACGAGTCAGGTCATATGAGAAACGCTGTTAATATCTATGCTGGACTGGTACCCACTAAACTTGATGGTCTTCCCAAAAATAAGCCAATAGCAGTTTATTGTAAATCCGGTACACGTTCAAGCTTTGTATCAAGTATATTACTACGAAACGGCTTCGAGAATATTAATAACATGCTTGGTGGAATGACTAGCTGGATTAAAGCAAAGTATCCTTATACAAAATAATTTTTTATCTTTTTACTCTGATTTTTACTTTTTAAACTATTCCTAAAAGATAAAAAAGTGTAAAATATCATCAACCTTACAAAATTTTACTTAAGGGGGTAAAAGAATATAATCTTCTAAGGATGAAAAACTGTTCCTCATCTGGGCGTAACTCATTATTATTCTCCCCTTAATGATATTATAAAGTGAGAGGGATTCTTCCAGAGATACATCCGAACTGTAACGCTGTTCTTGTCTCAGATTATTTCTTTTAATCTGTTTTATCAAGCCACTTGATATCTGCTCATAATGCCTCAACAAAGGATAACCCATTTTATAGGAATCTATAATGGATTTACCCGCTAGATTACCACTAATTGCTGCAATATCCATACCAACTCCACGGTAAAGATCTAGTAACCCAGCAGCATCCCCAGCAAGGAGAATATTATCCTTTCCTAAACAGATCCCCCCAAGACAATGAGTCACATAACCCTCTTTTCTAATTATTGATCCCTCGAGTTCAAATTCATTCTTAATGTAATCATAAAAACTTTCAGCGTATCCAACTAAATTCTCCTTTGAGCTAGTACCCACCACAAGTGTTTCATCCTTATAATAAACCCAGCTAAACATCAAATTACTGAATATTTTTCTATAAAAAACATAAAGTGAATTACGCTCAATGCCAGAGTCTCCTTGAAAGTAATAATTCATAGCTGAACCAGTTATTTTATCTGAGAAAGCTTCACTACTAATCGTTCTTCTGCTTATACTATTCGGGGAAAGTCCATCTGCTCCAATGACATAATTAGCAAAAAATTCCTGCCTGTTAGATTTTATGACGTAACCACCATCGGATTCTTTTATATCAGTGACAGAATGATCATCTAGAAATTCAACCCCTTTACCTATAGCCACTGAGTTTAACCAGTGATCAAAAACGCTCCGCCAAAAATTTAACAGACTCAGTCTTCCACTTAATCTCCGATTATTAGGGGTGGTAATCACCACCTTATCTAATTGATTTTTACATAACTTTTCCCTGGGAATACTACTTCCGATAATCTTCTCTAAGTACTTGAGCTGAACACCACTGCATACTTTATTTCTTGGAGTTTTTTCCTTCTCCAGTAATAAGGTGCTTAATCCTCCTTCGGCTGTGGTTTTTGCTGCGATAGATCCGGCTATCCCTCCTCCTATAACAAGTACATCGTATTCCTTCAATTCTGAGAATTATTGGTGTGCTGTGATAAAAACTTAAACCATCTAGATTATCTGTCATTCTATGAACACTTTAATCATCGGCGCGGGCGTTGGTGGGCTATCACTCGCCGCTTTGCTTGCTTTGAAAGGTGATAAGATTACTGTAATAGAGAAAAACTCAAGTCCAGGGGGTAGGGCACGAGTTTACCGTGAAAAAGGCTTTACCTTCGATATGGGTCCTAGCTGGTACTTAATGCCAGATATTTTTGAAAACTTTTTCAACGAACTAGGAACCTCAGTTGAAGATAATTATCAGCTAGTTAGACTGGATCCTAGTTACAGGATATTCTTTGAAGATGGTACCATAAATGACATATCAGGGAAACTAGATGAAAACATAGAACTATTTAATCAACTTGAACCAAGTGGAGGAGAAAAACTGGAAGAGTACTTAGAGAAAGCAGCAAATCATTATGAAATCGCTAAAAATGAGTTATTATATCGTGACTACGACTATCTATTAAATTTAATTGACGGAAAATTGTTGCTGAGCAGTTTAAAGTTACCTCTATTTACAAATATCGATAATTATATCTCAGGAATTTTTCGCACGGATAAAGTAAGAAAAATCCTAGAGTATAGCATAGGCTTCGTGGGTGGTAGCACCAAAAATACGCCCGCCATCTACTATATTATGAATCATGTAGATTTCAACTTGGGAGTCTGGTATCCTCAAAATGGTGTTTTTCAGGTGATTGAAAGTCTATATAAGATCTGTCTTGAAAATGGTGTGAAGTTTGAGTTCGATAACCCGGTTACAGAAATCCTAGTTGAAGATGGCAAGGCAAAGGGTGTAAAAACTTTAAATGAAAGCTACTATGTGGATAGAGTTATCGTTAATGCTGATTATGCTTACACTGAACTTGAATTACTCGATGAAAAATATCAGAGTTATGATAGGAGTTATTGGGAAAACAGGTTGTTAGCCCCTTCTGCCCTGGTTATATATCTAGGTCTTAATAAAAAGCTATCAGGCCTCCTTCATCACAATCTATACCTAGCTGGGGATTGGAGTCTCGATTTTAACCAGCTCTACGATCCTGCTAAACCAGATTGGCCAGCTAATGTTTCTTATTACGTTAATATAACTAGTAAAACAGACCCTCAAGTAGCCCCAGAAGAAGGAGAGACGGTTTTCATACTTATTCCTCTCCCTAGTGGAACACCTGATACTCCTCAAAACAGAGAAGTTTGGTATACTAAGATTATTCAACACCTGGAAAACCTCATGGGGGAATCGATAATTGGTCACGAGGTGGTGAAAAGAGTCTTCGGTCCAAACGATTTTTCCAATGACTATAATGCATATAAAGAAACGAGTCTAGGGCTTGTTCACACTATAAGACAGAGTGCGATATTCAGGCCAAGTCACAGAAGCAAGAAAGTAAAAAACCTATACTATAACGGCCACTATACCCATCCAGGTATTGGGATGCCATTAGTTCTGATATCCAGTAAAATACTATCTGAGCACCTAATTAAAGAGGATTCTATTTCCTAATCCTCACCAGCCTACCCTCATTAGCTTTAATTAATTCTTTAGTTGACATATAGGTCAGGGCACAATCTGAACCTCCTCCAAGGTATACTTTTTCTTTTTTCGTAACTTTTGGATCTACTAGGAAAACTGCATCGAAGCCGAATCCCGGGGTACCCCCGAGAGGGAAACCTGTTAATTCTAAAATCTCCTCTGGTGAAGCAATTTTTAGATTATCAAGGCAAAGAACTTTAGCAGCACGTTTAGTGCTTACTCTATCTTCTCCTTTTATTATACCTACTATTACGTTCTTATCATCGTCAACCATAACTATGCTCTTTACAAAATCCTCAGGCTCCGCACCCACAGTCTCAGCGGCTTCGGCAACGCTATGGCAAGATTTATCAAAACTTAAATGCTCTGCAGCTATTTTTTCCTTTTTAATAATTTTTTTCAGTTTTTCCTCGTATTCACTCATAAACAAAAATGGTTGTTTGTACTAATAAATTCTCTAAAAAATTTAAAGTTAATATGACTTTTTCTCTTAAATTCCTTATAATCTAGCGATTTTTAATATAAAGGGATTTACTTCATATTTTAATTCGGTTGGGTTTCTCAATGATGGACTTATAACTCCTCCACCTTTTGAAAAAGCAATAATAGATCCCATATTTGATTCTAGTTTTAACTCTCTAGAGATGTTGGATAGAGCATTAGCTGATATTTTTCCTTTATCCACTTTATTAAATAGCTTATCCAGAAAAGGTAAAATATTACTTGGATCAGTCAGACCAATTTCCTTCAGATACTTGGTTAAAGCATAATCCAAGTCAAATTTTCCAGTCTGTGAGCCTTTCATAATAAGGTGGCGAACTACATGGGGAATCTCATATTTTTCATCCGGTTTGAAGGTTAATATTCGGTCCTCCCAAGCAATAGTCTTGGAGGTAGAATGAGGAATCAAGACTCTATCTTTTTCCAGAGTCATGAGAATATCCTCTTTTATTTGAGATTTTAAGGGAATTTTCTTATTTTCGATCAGATTCTTTTCTACTGCAAAAATCAAAGTGTTGGTAATATGTTCCGAATCTTCTTTCGGGTAAAACTTATTCAGAGCTTTTCTTAGGTTCTTTTTTCTATGTTTTAGGGAAGGTTTAGGATCTTTATCAGGAGCTATAATATCCACCTTATTTAGTATATCCATTAACCTATTTGAGAAATTATGCCCAAGGAGTTTTGACTGCTTTTAATGCAAACATGAATCCCCCTAGACCTGTATTGATGTAGGGGTAAAGCCAGTAAACTTCGAGAACTTTTTTCTTAGTTAATAATAGATACATTACCATTGCAGGATAGATTAAAGTAAGAAACCCAAAAATTGATCTACTCAAATTTATTGTGATAAAGAATAGACCAGACCAAGCAAGCATACAGGTAAAGAGTGAAGCATTTCTACCAAACAATACGGCTGTGGTTGTTATCTCTGTATCTTTATCAAATTGAATATCTGGAATAGCAGAAAAGAGATGCATCGCGAAAGCATGCAGAAAACCTGCTAATAGAACCATATCATCAGGTATCTCTCCTGAAGCAAGATAGAACGCGAGTAAACCTGGTATTACATAGAGGAAATTTGAAGCAGAATCAAGAACAGGTTTATCTTTGAATCTTAATGGCTCAGCGCTATAAAAATAGCTGAGGAAAATGAATGAACCAAAAATCAACCTCTCCAGGAAATTACTTTGAAATACTAGAAGTATTATGCTTATTCCTAGGATTAATAAGATAACTTTTTTTAATGCTTCGCGCTCGTTTTTATTAACGCGGTATTCTTTATCTTCTTTTTTAGGGTTTAGAAGATCTGTCCCAAAATCCCAGTAATCATTTACACCATAAAGGAAAATGTTTGCAATTATTAAGAAGTAAATAAAATATAAAAAAAACCAGGGTTTCAGTAGATCAAGGTAGCTTGAAGCACCATAAATGCAACCTATAGTAAAGGGCCCTGTTAGATAAAACCAGAATCTGGGTCTACTAACTTTTATGCACAGTCGAATAAAGTCAACTGTTCTCATGCAAATACCGTGTTTTTTCCTACTGTAGCTACTATTCTTGTTATGCTTGGTTTAACTTTCTTCTCATATACTATGAAGGGGTCTTCATAGATTACCTTGCTGGTCCATTTATACATCTCACTTGCAGTTTTTATCGGTATTAAATATCTCTTAGGAATGTGGTGGAATCCCTTCTCTGCTATAGTCTGCCAGGAGTGAAATCTATCTAACTGTCTTCGAATGAAGCCCTTAAAACCTTCTGGAGCTAACCTAATTTTCTCTAATGAGAGACTTTCAAGGCCATAATCCTTGAAATCTTTTCTGGGAAAATAGTTTCTACCCAACCATAAATCTTCATTGACGTCCCGTATGAAGTTGACGTACTGCATTGCTCTACCAAGATGTCTGGCGTAATCATAGGAATCTTTTGGAAGGTCCAATATTTTTGCCATCATGAGCCCGACAACCTCAGCTGAACCGTAAAGATACTTCATGAGGCTTTCAATGGTCTCGTAACTGTTTATGTAGAGGTCGGATTCCATGCTATTTAAAAAGGCTTCTACCCATCCAGGTTCGAATTCTCTTCTTCTCATTACCTCAGAGAACCCATCTATTACCAGGTTTCCTGTTTCCTCTCCTTCAAGGGAGGATTCGAATAGCTTTCTGAACTCATAGAATTCTTGTTTTTTCTGCGGAATAATATCGACGTAGTCGTCTGCGGTTCTAACGAAGCTATACAACTTGAAAACATCTTCTTTAACCGCTGGAGGGAAAAAGAAACTACTATAATAATAAGTTTTACTTCCATTTTTAAATATGGTTTTATACAGACTGTTCAATTATTTTGGTCCTCCATATTTTTCAGTTATCGTCTTTGTAAGTACTTGGCTGCTGATTAAACACATAGGCATCCCTATTCCAGGGTGAGTGTAATGACCTGTGTAGTACAGATTGTCAATCTTTTTACTTTTATGACTTGGCCTGAATATTGCAGTCTGTAGTAAACTGTGGGTTAGTCCTAAAGCTGTTCCTTTATATGCGTTATAATCGTTTTTGAAGTCATTTACTGCGTAGATATGTTTTACTACCTCATGTCCTATGATTGGTTCTTCTGCAAGGGTTTCCAGATGAGATACGAGTTTATGGTAGTATTTTTCTCTAATCTCTGGTGTATCAATAAGATCTGGAGCCAGTGGAACAAGAATAAATATGGTTTCCCCTCCCTCTGGAGCTGTTGTTGGATCATATTTTGACGTAATATTGATGTAATAACTGGGTGTTTCAGGCCATTTTGCTTTTTTCGGATCGAAGATGCTCTCAAAGCCTTGATCCCAGTCCGCGGTTAAGAATAGGTTATGGTGCTCCATTTTAGTTAGTTTCTTATCAAGTCCAATATACAGTACAAGAGCGCTGGGGGCAAGGGTTTTTGATTCCCAGTAACTCCGGTCGTATGATCGGTACCTGGGTTCCAGGAGATTCAATTCAGTGTGGGGATAATCAGCGTTCACGATAACTAGATCCGGCTCATAAGTGGAGTCGGAAGTCTGAACTTGAGTTACCTTATTTCCAGATGCATGTAGCTTGGTAACCTCTTGATCATATTTAATTTCAACACCATGCTCATCGCAGAGCTTTACTAAAGCATCAACAACCCTGCCTATGCCACCTTCTGCTGGGTACCATACTCCAAGTTTGAGGTCAACATGATTCATTATATAATAAAGAGCAGGCGTGTTATGGGGGCTTCCACCAATAAAGCCGATACTGTATTCGAGTATCTTTCTAGCTTCCGGGGATTTGAACCACTTGCTAACATATCCATCAATATTGCTGAATAAAGGTAGTTTAAATCCTTCAAGTGCAAGTTTTCCACTAAATAGATCCCATATTCTATCATATTCTCTGTATATCATCTCATCCATGGCTAGTCGATAGTGGTGCTCTGCCTGCTCTAGGTATTTTCTGAGCTTTTCTCCTCCTTCTTCCTCGAAGCTATCGAAAAGGTCATAATTTTCCTCCAGATCTGCCGAAACATCAACTATTTTATCTTCATCAAAAAATATTCGATAGCTTGGATCAATTCTAAGAAGTTTATAATAATCTTCAGGTTTCTTATCAAATTCCTTGAAAAAGTTCTCAAATACATCAGGCATTAAGTACCAGCTAGGCCCCATATCAAAGCTGTATCCCCTGTCTCTAAGGACACGAGCCCTACCACCCGGCTGATTATTCTTCTCTAAAAGGGTAACTTCGTATCCTTCCTTCGCCATTAAAGCAGCAGCTGATAGCCCTCCAAACCCCGCGCCTAGGACCGTTACAAACATGTTGAGGGTTCTTACGTGGTAATTAAAATACCTTTTTCAGAAAGTAGACCTATTTTGTATAAGATTATATGATAATTCGAAAAAAATTTATTTTTCTTTCTTCTATTGTATTTTTTATTTCCAGTTATTTTATGTTAAGGTTTCAGGATAACTCTAGTTTTTCTTCGATAAGTGGATTATTCATCATATTATTTGCCTTACCTTCCTATTACTCCCTCATCAAACATATAGGTTCTAGAAAAGGAGTTTTATTATTATTTATTATAAGTGTGTTGCCTGTTTTGGTTGAAGGATTTGCTGTTTGGACTGGTTATCCTTACGGTGGTTTTGAATATGGGGAGAGATTAGGTTGGTTGTTATTTGGAGTAGTGCCTCCTACGATTTCATTTGCATATTTACCAATCCTATTAGGAAGTTTATATTTTGCTTCAAAGAAGAGTGAAGAATTTATCATTTTTGGTTCCTTAGCTTCATTTTTTAATTTACTTGTTGATCTTGTGATTGATCCAGCTGCAATCCATATTGGGTTTTGGTCTTATACGTCTGGAGGATTTTACTTTGGTGTACCTTTGAGTAATTTTTTAGGATGGGTGATTACTGGCTTCATTTATGCATCAATTTCCTATTTTATAATTGAAAAAAAATCCTTTCCCCTTCCGAGTATGGTATCTATAAGTTTGATATGGATACTCTCATTCTGGTCTGGTTATTTGATCCTGGTAAATCTCCTATTGCCTGCTTTACTTGGATTAGCACTCTGTTCGTACCTTTTAATTGTGTATTAGCGTATTTTTATAATATTGTCTTTAGTTTGTATTTTTGCCATGGTAATCTATCTCGATGCCAATTTCATTTCTTCTTAGAAAACCTGGAACAAATGGTGGATTATACTGCATCAGGAATGGTTTACCTTTAGCTTTGAAGTCTTTCTTGGATTTCCATTCTAATAGTTTTTCAGTTTGATCTCTTACTTTATCTTTCCAAGCAATCCCTCTGAACTTTACAGTTGCTACGTATCTTTCTGGTATTTCTTCTATTGAGACTCTTTTATCGGTAGGTTGTGGGGCGTCTTGGATGCTGTATTTTGAGGGTAATACAAATGACATTGACTTTGAGGTGCTAATTACAGGGCTAGTCATTGGTATTTTCTCAGAAGAAATCACTGGTGATGTCATAGCAATTTTTGTTTCGGATAAGTTTGCCCCTGAAATATATTTAAATAGAACATTGAATGGAGAACCTGAAAAATTTTCTACTGTCGCTAAGATAAGCTTATCGTAAAGTCGTACTTCATATTCCCCTTCCTCTCTGATGGTCTCATAACTCGCTGTTTCAACCATTTTCTTACCTCTGAAATGACTTATTATGATTCGAGTTCTGGCTCTATAACAAAGTTTCTACTTTTTTTCCATCTCATTTATAATCTTTAAACTGTGAGAACTAAACTCTAGAATAGTTTTTCATGTCGATTTTATAATCTAAAAAAACAGTATATTCCATGCCTTCATAATTATCGCGAGACCCATTATTGTGGCTATGACTGTGATCATTTTCTTGATGGTTTCATCACTGATATTCTTGATAAAGTATGCTGAAATTGGAGCTGCTATCACTACCCCTAATGATGCATTCGTGGTTAGGCTCCAGAGTATCGACTTGCCCAATATAAAATAGTAAAGGAATCCGATAAAGCTAACAAACGACTCTGATAGGGACTGAATAGCTATCGCTGCCTTCTCGTTTATACCGGACAATATCCCCCCTGATGTAATTACAGGTCCATATCCCCCGCCTGTCAGTCCTTTATTCAATGCTCCGAAAAGACCCATTACGCTTATGCGTATCCAGGAGAACTTGAAGCTTAGCTTCTCTTTAAATTGAATAAAAATACCAGATCCTAGGGTGATAATTCCAATATATGTTTGAGTGTACTTTTCTGGAATGTTAAAACTTAAATATACTCCTAGAAAGATCCCCAGCGTTCCTATTGCACCTGCGAGAATTGCCATTTTTAAGGCTCTAGAATTTACGTCGAAATCAACGTTTCCGATTCTTTGATGGCTGATGCTGCTTATCACTCCTCCTATAAAGGAGGCGCAAAGTACTGCGGGGAGAGCTTCCGTAACTTTGTAACCTAGTAAAATAAATAGTGGAGTTACTGTGAACCCAAAACCCATACCTACACTTAGATCTACTAGACCTAAAAGAAAGGAGACTGAGATAACTGTTATATCTCTTAGTAAGGGATTCAATTCTTTCTTTAATGATTCAAAGGCTTATTTATAAAGTAAGGCTAAGTTCTTGTAGATATACGAATATCTAATATCCTAATTTTTCTGGTGAATTTAATGATTTTCTTTATAATTCGATATCTATATTTTATGAAAAAATGTAAGTTATTTTATTGATGTCTATATCCTGGGGGATTCAATTATTCTATACTTTTCAGGTTTTATGTTTATGATCGTTCTTTTATCATCGTCCAAGCCTGCGGGGAACCAGAACCATCTTTTCTGAGTGGGTCTCCATGAAAGATACCACCATTGCCATTTTTGGTTTACGACTTCTTGATCCTCAAATTCAGCTTTTCCTTCAATCTCGTAGTAAAAACCTCTTTTCCTTGATGGGACAAGGATTTTCACTTTGGGATTATGTTGAATGTCTTTAACTTTTTGTGTGTCTTTTTCTGTTGGAAACCATATAAGCTCATAGGGGCTCTCAGAATAGTTAGTCATGGGACGGGTATTTTCATCTCCGTCTTTACTGTAGGTTGTTAGATAGACCATTTTTGCTTCTTTGAAAGCTTCCTCAAATTCTTTGCTTCTTTCCATAATGTCTTTTTTAACATGGGAAGATATATATTTTATATTTATTTGACCGAATTTACTTGAGCTAAAAAATATTTTTATTATATAAAGTTAAAGAAAAAAGGATTTTACTTCTTGTCCATTAATAATGCGACTTCTGGTCTGAATAATAATATGGTTCTGTTATCCCATCCATGGCTACCTGTTAAACCGTATTTGCTTCCAGATCCAGGGACCCATGTTAGATACCACCATTTCCATTTTTCATAAGCAGTCTCTTGATCGGCTATTCTCATTGTGCCCTGTATCCTGTAAAACTTGTTTTCTTTCTCCGCTGGAAAAGTTATGTAAGCCCTTGAGTCGTTTTTAATATGTCTTACCTTCTTAGTGTCTCTCCATGTAGGGAACCACATTTCGCTATAAGGGTTCTCATTGTAATTAGTCATCTGCCTGTCTACCTCATCACTATCTTCGTTAAAGGTTGTAAGCCAGACTATCTTCGCATTCTTAAAGGACTCTTCAAGTCCAGGTAACTTATTCATATATAGAGTAATCCTATTGGCAATTTATATAATTTCTATAAGTTATAATAAAGAAAAATTTATGCACTAAAAAATTGATGATAATACATTCCTGCTAATTTTAACGTTGATAGTTAATCAGCCAAGTCTTGATACATTTTTAATAATATAATACTGGCTTAAGATAGTGTAACGAATTTACAATCCTTGATTATCCTAAGAAGTCTGCCATGTTTTATAAACAAACTCTTATAGACTGATATTACTTTTATTAGTAAAGGTAATACTTGAATGGGTGAAAAAGTTGGATGAGAAAGTTGTAAGATTGATGAAACTGATTGAGCACTGGGCAGAGCATAATGAAGAGCACGGTGAAAGATATAAGGAGTCAGCTGAGGAGGCAAAAGAAATGGGGCTAATGGATGCATCCAAGGCGCTGCAGGAAGCTCATCTCAAATCAAAAGAGGTCTCAACGCACTTAAGAAATGCTTTATCTCATGTTAAGGAAAGTAGTGAATAAAATGTGTGAGTTCAAGGTATTTCTGGGGGGAGAAAAGGTCGCTGAGGATATAGTCTACGCAAAGCAGGATAAGGAAAAGGTAGTCCTGAGGGATATTATTGGGTCTTCCCTTACCTTTGATGAGGCTGAGATAATAGAAGTCGATGTGATGTCAACTAGACTGGTTCTCGAACATAAGAATTAGAGGATTAAATCTGGTCAGATCTGGAATATCCTTCTTCATTAAAGGATAACATGGATGGTTATAATTATTAAAATCGGAAATCGAAAGGTATATTTAATATGAAAATTACAAAATTACCTCCGGATTTTTATGTTTGATTTTTTAAGCTGTATTAAGGATTTAGCGATTTTCCCGGGTAGCTTAAATAGTAAAAATTACTTTGAGGGCTGGTATTTTAAGCAGACTAGTTTAGATGGAAAAAATAAGTTTGCAGTCATACCTGGGGTATCGCTAAGTGGTTCTGATGACCATGCTTTCATCCAAGTATATGATGGTACTTCAAGGATCTCTAATTATGTATCTTATAATCTCGAAGAATTTACACCTAAGAAAGATCCTTTCAGAGTAAAACTAGGTAATAGCGTCTTTAAATTAACAGGAATAGAGCTTGACATTCCAGAATTTGAAATAGAGGGGTCTCTCAGATATTCTGATCACTCCTACTATAATTCTAGATGGTTTGAACGCGGGGTAATGGGGTTATATGGGTATGTACCGTTTATGGAAACTTATCACGGATTAATCAGTCTAGATCATAAGGTTCAGGGAACTGTGAATATAAGAGGAAAAGATCACTTTTTTGATGAAGGACGAGGATATGTAGAAAAGGATTGGGGAAAAAGTTTCCCTTCCTCATGGATCTGGATGCAACCCAATGATTTCCCAAATCCTAAGACTAGTCTAATGGTATCAGTTGCGATAATTCCTTGGCTTAACTCAAGCTTCGTAGGTCATATCGCAGTTTTACTATTTGATAATATAATTCTAAACTTTTCTACTTATCGAGGAGGAAAGATCACACTCCTACAGGAGGAGAAAGATGGAGTGAGACTGAAAATTGAGACAAGAAAACTTTGCCTCGAGATCAAGGCTTTTAAAGGAGAATCAGTTAGCCTTCGCTCTCCTATAAAAGGAGAGATGAAGGGCAGAACTATTGAGAGTCTATCGGGTATCCTAGAGGTAAGCCTGCTATCCAAGCAGGAGGATGAAATATTATTTTCTGGGACTGGGTCTAATTCCGGTCTGGAGATAATGGATGAAAAAAGTGATTTGATAAAAAAATTAGGATTATAGAGTCAATGTTAAATTTTTCACAAACCAATTAGATTGTATGCCAAAATTAAGAGTGGGTGAAGAAGCACCCAATTTTACCCTAAGAGATCAGGATGGTTTAGAAGTATCACTGGAGGATCATCAAAATAAGAATAATGTTGTATTATTTTTCTACCCCAAAGATTTCTCACCTGGATGCACCACACAGGCTTGCAGTTTCAGAGATAGCTACGAAGATTTTACAGATCTTGGCGCAGTGGTAATCGGAATAAGCGGTGATAGCGTAGAATCGCACAAGAAGTTTCTAGATGCCTATCTTCTTCCCTTTACGCTCCTCAGTGACCCAGAGGGAGAGGTTCGTTCCTTATATGGTGCAACTAAGGCGTTCGGTCTGATCCCCGGACGTTATACCTTTATTATAGATAAAAAGGAAATAATCAGACATATTTTCACAAGCGAAACCAATATGCAGAAACACATAGATGAAGCACTCAGAGTCCTTAAAGAAATAAACTGATATCAAAACTAATTTAACAAAATATAATTAATTGGAAGATAATTAATTTTTAAGATTCTTTCTTACCCCATGACTCATAGAAGACTATCTCATCCAGAGCCTTTCTCTTTTCTACAGGTTTTTTCTTCTGGTCTGGATAACCTAAGGGAGTAAGGGCTAAAACACGCATATAATGCGGTATATCTAGGAATTCTTTAATTTCTTTTTCACTGAAAGCTGTGACCCAGCACGTTCCAAGGCCTTCCTCCAATGCAGAAAGCATAAGATTATGCATTGAGACGGCGAGATCCATTTTCCAGTAACCTTCTCCATCCTCTCTAACATAAGACTCAGCGGGATCTACGCACCCAATAATCATGACGGGTGCGAACCAGGTTTGATTACAAGCATAATTTATCTTATCAATCATCTCCTTATCTCTGACCACAATGTATCTCCAAGGCTGTTTATTCAGGGCACTCGGTGCGAGTCTCGCAGCCTTTAAGACCTTATGAATTTTCTCTTCCTCGACTTCCTGTTCCTTGTACTCTCTTATACTTCTAAGAGTTTGTAACGCTTCTTGAACATTCATAGAACCTCTTCTTAAACGAGGTCTATTAAACCATCGTGTTCTAATTCCTTAATTTCCAATTATAGATATTTTCAACATTTATTCAAGTATGTATGTAAGAACCTAATTAATGTCAAAGTTTTCTCTTATTAGGGTGAGATTTGAAATCCTACCTATTTTAATCCATCTTTAACGAGGTGAATGCACTTTGTAATAATTATATTATCATCATTTTACCTTACCTATTTAATATGGTTTCGAAAAGTGTTCGGTTGGAAAAACTTACCTGGATAGAAGCCGAGGAAGCCTTCAGAAAGTATGATTTAGTCGTTATCCCTCTGGGTGCTAGAACAAAAGAGCATGGCCCACATCTACCCCTGAATAACGACTGGATTATGGCAGAGTACTTGACCAGACGTGTAGCCGAGCAGATACCAGCCATAATACTGCCTACGATACAATACAGTTACTATCCATCGTTTATAGAATACCCAGGGTCAGTCACTTTGAGCCTTGAGACTTCCAAAAACATAGTTAAGGAGATATGCGTCACCCTCAGCAATTATGGAGTTAACAAGTTCTATGTACTAAATACTGGTATAAGCACAATCGATGCCTTAAAGCAAGCTCAAAAGGAACTCGAACAGGGAGGAATAATCCTAAGGTACACCAACCTAAACGAGATAGAGGAAAATATCGAGTTAGAGCAAGAAGGAGGCACCCACGCTGATGAATCAGAGACCAGCATGATGCTATACATTAAACCTGAAATAGTAAACATGACAAAAGCGGTTAAAGACTATAATCCCTTATCTGGAAGAGGACTATCTAGGAATCCAGATAACAAGACGGCTGGAGTATACTCCGAGACGGGGATTTTTGGTGACCCGACTCTCGCCACTGTTGAAAAGGGAGAAATCATCGTTGAAGCCTTAATAAAAAACATCGTTGAGGAGATCAAGACGTTGATCCATCAATAAATACAGTATTACTATTACACCATTGAGCTACTTAATAACCTGGAGAATATTAGTGCTCAAACTCATTAATTATCCCATAACAAGAGAGATCAATTAAATTTGACGTAAATATGAGACTTTTATAGTAAAAATTGTCAAGAAAATGAGGGATATACTAAAAATTATTGAATAACTGCTTCGATTTTTCTATTTTTTCCTTTGAACTGACTCATATAGAGGTTATTATAAAATCCTTTTTTCTCTATAAGTGATTCATGATCTCCTTTTTCAAATATTTTCCCGTCTTTAATTACTAGAATTTGATCTGCGTTTCTTATTGTGCTGAGTCTGTGTGCTATGATGAAACTGGTTCTATTCCGCATAAGGTTTAGTAGAGCTTCTTGTATCTGGGACTCAGTTCTAGTATCCACGTTGCTTGTAACCTCATCGAGTTTAAGGATGCTAGGGTCAGCTAAGATCGCTCTTGCTATGCTTAATAGCTGTCTCTGCCCTAGGCTGAGGTTTTCACCTCTCTCAGTTAAAACTGTCTGGTATCCCATGGGAAGTCTGACAATGAACTGGTGGGCGTTAGCCAGTTTTGCTGCTTGTATACACTCCTCCTCCGTAGCATCTAGTCTACCATATCTAATATTTTCCATAACTGTGCCACTGAATAGGATTACATCCTGTAAGACGAGTCCAAGTTCTTTTCTGACAAATGCTTTCACAACTCTGATCCCTGAAAGATTTTCTTGTAAGACTTGGTTTAATTCATCAATTTTCTGCTGGACTTCCTTGAATAAAGGACCCGCAGTCTTAATGAATAAGTACATGATGACCGCAGTTAGTGGAAGTAAGCCTAACATAATTATTGCTAGATCTGGGCTGGTAACCCAAAGGAAAATAACACTGCCTATCCTGAGTAAAGGAGCGCGGGTTAAAATTCTAAGACTCATCATGACCAAAAATTGTACCTGATTAACGTCACTGGTCAATCTGGTGATTAGTTGCCCAGTCTGAAATTTGTCAATATTTCTAAATGTAAATTCTTGAATTTTTTTTATATGTGCTTGAGCGAATATCTGCGCCAAATCCCTGTGCAACTCTTACACTAAGGAAAGTATTACCGATGGTTAGTAAGGCGCTTATTACGGTGAATCCTAACATTAGCAGGGTGTATCTTAGAACAACTGATGAATTTCTAGGTATTACTCCCTGATCGATGATTTCCTGTATTATTCTTGGTATTGTCAAGTAGAAGAAAATTGTGCTTATTAGTAAGAACATTGCTAGAAAGCTATAACTTCTATATGGTTCAATGAATCTGTAAAATTTTCT
>CAZLHX010000049.1:0-19087 GCA_964559475.1 uncultured Candidatus Bathyarchaeia archaeon
TACTTAGCCCTTGAGGGTAACATTCGAGTGCTGGCGTTCCAGACTTTGCTTAGTCAGATAGGGTTTGGCATGTTCTACGTAATCTGGCAACCGTATCTGCTTAAAACTGGAATAGATATGTCTGAGCTTGGCTTAATTCAAACTCTAATTAACTTCAGTACAGGTTTAGGTCTGTTAACATGGGGGTATCTTAGCGACAGGATAGGAAGAAAGCCTGTAATCATTGCATGCAATGTCTTTAGAATAGTAGCCATGATCATACTGGTCTCATCTGGTCACTTTTTGGCGCTTCTAGCTTTCGGTTTCTTTATCGGATTCACAGCGATGTTTATGATAGGAAACCCTGCTCGAAACGCGATAATCACAGAATCCGTTGAGAGCAAAAACCGGGCAACAGCCCTTAGCACAATACTCAGCATAAGTCAAGGAGTAAGTACTTTAGTGGCATCTGCAGGAGGATGGATTGCCACCGTTAAAGGATATACTCCAATTTTTTACATCGTTCTAATAACCGACTTAATTGGAGTTACACTATTAACATTATTCATAAAGGAAACCCATAAACCTGAAAAATATGAAAAAGAGCACAAATCTTTCCTGGAGAACATAAGGGCATTCTTTCTCCCTGAAAAAGAGAATATTCTCCTCTATACAATAATGTTGACAGGGGGCTTTGGATATGGTGTGGCGTATAACCTATTCTATGGCTCTCTAACCACCTACAAGGGATTTACGCCACTACAACTCGGTTTTATGAGCACTGCCTTTAATCTTACCTGGGCGCTTGGGAGTATACCTTTAGGGAAACTCAGTGATAGGTGGAGAAGGAAAAAGATGCTTATGTGGAGCCTACTCATAGCTATGTTAACAGTCTTAGGCTTCATTATCTCTTGGACGCCTTGGATGTTCATCTTCTTCAACGCAGTCAGTGCATTCGATATATGTTTCTGGTACCCGAGCTGGACAAGCCTTCTCACTGAGATAGTCCCCCCTGAAAGACGTAGTAGCCTGATGGGTAAACTAGATGCTTATGGAAGAATAGGCTCATTACCAGCAAGCCTGATCGCTGGTTTTCTACTGGAGAGATACGGTTTTTACTTCCCACTATACGTCCAGGTTATAACCCTATGCCTTGGCATATACCAAGTACTCCAAATTAAAGATCCAAGACCTCATTAATCATATTATTTAGAACCTGACTTCTTGCACTCCCATCCAATATCCTCCACCCTCCTCTAGAAGTCAATTCCATAGCCTTTTCCCTAACCCTAGACAGCTTCCCTAAGGATTCAAAAACTTCCCTTTGACCTTTTGATCTTTTTTCGATCCGCCTAAACGCTTCTTCTGGGTTGACGTCTATAAAAAACATGTAATCACTAGTAGGTACAAGAAAGTAGAAAAAAAGATAAGCAAATCTATGGATTGGAGACGGAAGATAAGCTGTACCCATTAAATATCGAACAAATATAACGTATTCAGCTCTTACCCACCTATATAGTATGATGCTACGGATCACATCCAGCATATAAAACAGGCTTGCTGCTATCCTTCCTTTTGCTCCTTCCACCAAGAGGTACTCCTTACTTAAACACCCAAAGAAATTATCTTCGGACGGGTGGACTCTGATTATATAGCTTTTACCCAGTTGGGATAACTTCCTACAGAGAAGCATAGCTTGTGTACTTTTCCCGGAACCATCCAAGCCATCTATTACAATGAACATTCAAGGTCCACCCCCTGTAACCAAAAATGTCAATGCACCCAATAATGGAATTGTTAGATTATCAGTACCTCTAGGGCTCGCTGCCTCAGCAATGGTTGTAGCAAATGAGACTGAGAGCACTGGCACTATCTGACTACTGAAACTGAAACCATATATTGATGAAAAATACCTCATCCCAATAATCAAGGAGAAGAAACAACCAAGAAACATCCCCAAACTTCCCTCTAAGCTCTTCTCCTCAAAAATTCTAAACTTATGTCTTCCTATGCTCTCGCCAATTAATGCTGCAGCACTATCTCCGTAAGCCATTGGAAATATCCCTGAGGCGACAACATAAGGATGTACTCCAAAGAATAGTGCAAGTATACTGTAACTGACCGCATAAAAGATTAATCCACTTTTATGTCCTTCATCAGTAATATCAACAAGATCCTTCATTTTTTCCTGTATAGAGTTAAATGGACTAAAAGGAGAAGCCAGAAGGGTCACAATAACAAACGAAAATGCAACAATGAAAGGAAACATGTTCCCGGTAAAGTAAGGCATTATGAAAGGAAGATTTCCAATAAAGGCATGTAGAACCTTACGACTAACTTTCCTAGTTGTAATTTTATCGTCAAGCTTACCACTAAAAATAATTATACACAATATGTAAAAATAGCATCCAGCCATGACTAACAAATTACCAGTAAAGCTCATCTAAAAACATGAAAATAGAGTCTAGAGATATAAAACATTCAATTAAAATTCGATTTCCCGCTGCTCGGGTACAAGTTGGGGCGGTCTCTCTCCCTCAAGATAAGCTCTTATATTTTCAACAGCTAGCTCCGCCATCTTGCGACGAGTCTCCCATGTAGCTGAAGCACAGTGAGGCGAAAGTATAACATTATCAAGTTCCAGTAGAGGATTATCTAGCGGTGGAGGCTCCTCATAGAAAACATCCAGTGCAGCCCCCCTGATCTTTCCCTCCTTCAAAGCCACATAAAGAGCTTTCTCATCTACCACTTGCCCTCTGCTTGTATTTACTATCACAGCGGTAGGCTTCATCAACTCCAACTCATGGGCACCAATAAAGTGCCTCGTAGATTCCAAGAGAGGAACATGAATACTCATGATATCAGAAGCCCTTAACAAGCCCTCTTTATTCACAAACTGAACACCATGCTCATCTTCCAAGTCCTTCCATCGAACGACATCGTTATAGATTATTTTCAAGTCGAAGCCCTGTGCTCTTTTCAAGACTTCTTTACCTATTCTTCCCAATCCAAGAATTCCGAGAGTCTTGTTTTCGAGTTCCCAGCCGAACTCAAATCTTTTCTCACGTTTAGCCCACCTTTCACGAACATAAGTATCTGCTGCTGGAATATGCCTCATAAAACCCAGAATTAATGCCCATGTATGATCAGCCACTCCAGCACTCAGCACATCTGGAGTGTGAGCAACATAGACCTGATTCTTTGTACACGCCTCTACATCTACTGAGTCATAACCTACTCCAAACCTGGCAGCTATACCAAGTTTTGGTGCCTTTTTAAGAAACTCTTCATCAACTTTCTCTCCACCAACCAGAAGCGCTTCCGCCTTTCCGATGTATTCATCAATATTATTCTCTACATAGACTACTTTGGCGAGAGGTTCAAGGTTTTTAACTACTTCTTCAGGAACATTTCTCTTATCTGTACTCACAAGAACGAGGGGCTTCATATATTTGAGTCCTCGATGGAGCTTAAAAGTCTAACAATTATCCCCCAATACCTGCATCCAGTAAACAGACTCAGATTTGAGCAGTTTCAGGTTCTTTAACCAAAAAAATAACCAAAAATGCAGATAACAATAAGGCTACACTAGTTATCTGCCAGACTAAATTAGGGTTTATTGCGTATATTTGTCCGCCTGTCCAGGCACCTGCTGCCGCGGCTGGGAATATCAGAAATCCTCCTCCCCAAAAGTTTCCCCAGCTTATACTAACACCCCTTTCTCCAAGTAGGCTGTAAAGGCGACCTCTTCTTTCTCTTGGAATCATGTTGGCGATCAGAGTGCTGAAGCCTGGTATCATTATCTTGTTACATAATGCTATTATCGTTATTACAGCTATAACATGCATGTAGCTGCTGGCATATTGATATAGAAAAATGGTAAATGGTGCTACTAGCATCCCAATTAATACAGATCTTTTGGCACCCCAATTGTCTACAATCTGTCCCATAGGAAGAGCGAAAACTAAGGCAATTATACCACTATAAAGATTCACATTTCCCCACTCTGGGGTCGAGATTCCAACTACTTCACTAGCAAATACTACATAAAAAGGAGCACTCAGAGCAACAAAAAATGCTGCTACAACCTCAATCACAACTATGGTTCGTAGGCTTCTATCCATCCAGCCTATACTCTCAAAAATACTCTGATAAGAGTCCTTCAATAATCTGAAAAAATCCCTAAATCCATAACCTCCGGATTCATCCGCCTCAATAGTCTCTTTAAGATACCTCAAGCGAAGATAAGCAACGAGCAAACCAGTAGCGAAGGCTATAAACCAAGCAATTTTAACTGCACGAATCAAAGCGATCTTCTCCTCTACTTCCATTGTTTTTTGAAAATATTCAATCAAGAGTCCACCAATATATGGGCTCAAGATACGAATTGCACCAGGGACTGCCATCATAATAGCAAATCCTTTACCACGAACATTTGGGGGTAAGCTATCACTGCTCAGAGCATTCATAGCAGGAACATAAAATAATAAAAACTGGCTAAGGAACTGGCCAACTGCTAACCACTGCCATGTAGGGGCTACTACGAAGAAAATATGCGCAATGGCATAAAACCCAGTGCTATATCCAATAAGTTTCACCCTTCCAGTTTTATCTGCCAAGAAACCTCCAACTGGGTAGAGGAACATTCCAGCAAGGATGCCTAGACTACTGATTAATCCAACCTCTTTGCTTGTACCTCCAAGAGCCAAGATGTAGAGGCTGAAGTAGGGGTACACAATGCTGGTACTCCAGCTCCAGAGGACTCGGCATATCATTAGAACTTTGACGTTTCCCTGAATGAACCAGAACATTCCCTTCTGTTCATCTTGTTGCTCAGTTTCAGACATATATTGTACCCTAGAGATTATTTCTATGGGTACTTTACCCATAATATATTTTTCTTAGGTTTAATGTTATTGCTGTGCCTCTTCTGGTTCTTTAACTAGAAGCAGAATTAATAGAGCACTTATTATTATTGCTACTGAAGTTATCATCCATGGATAATTGGGATTTAAGTCGTATACCCAACCACCAATATATGCACCAATAGCTGCAGGTGGGAATAATAAGAATCCTCCTCCCCAAAAGTTCCCGAAGCTTATCATTACCCCTCGCTCTCCAATAAGACTGTAAAGCCGTCCTCTTCTAGAACGTGGAATAATATTTGCTATTATCGTACTAAAAGCAGGCATCATCATATTATTGCAAATTGATAATCCACATAAGATCAGTACCACGGCTATGAAACCAGTTGCATACTGATAACTAAAGATAATCAAAGGTGCAAGGAACATTCCAGCTAGTATCATCCTTTTAGAACCGATCCTATCCACAGCACTACCAAATGGAAAAGCTAACAGAATACCAACGAGACCGCTAATAAACATAATAAAACCCCACTGGGATTCACTTATACCTATTATCTGTTTTGCGTATACGACGTAAAAAGGGGCGCTCATGGCTACAAAAAAGCTTGTGAACATCTCAATTCCAACAATTATTTTTAGGCTTTTACTCATCCATTTGATACTATCAAAAATACTTTTGTACGCGGGTATCATAGCTTTTGGTATTTCTTTAAAGCTGAACTTTTCACCACTTGTTTCTTCCTCAGTTATAGTTTCCTTGAGATACTTTACCCTAATCCAAGCCACGAGCAAACCTGTTAAGAAAGCAATAGACCAGGCAACTTTCACAGCTGTTACCAGTGCTTGGTCATTACTCAATTCACTGGTTCTCTGATACCACTCAATAATATAACCACCCATAATAGGGGCGATAATCCTAATCGAACCAGGTACCGCCATCATAACTGCGAATCCTCTTCCCCTCACACCAGGAGGTAGGCTGTCCGCCTCTAGAGCGTTCATCGCAGGCATATAGAAAAGAAGGAGTTGGCTAAAGAACTGCCCTATTGCTATAATCTTCCAATCATTTGCAATGACGAAGAACAAGTGGGCAAAAGCATATAACAAGGTACTGTATCCAATCAGTTTTACTCTTCCTGCTCTATCCGCTATATATCCTCCAACAGGATAAAGAACCATACCAGCTAGAATACCTAAGCTATTGATCAGACCAATCTCCTTACTGGTGCCACCGAGAGCAAGAATATAGAGGCTGAAGAAGGGATAAACTACACTGGTACTCCAGCTCCAGAGGACTCGGCAAATCATTAGAACTTTGACGTTTCCCTGAATGAACCAGAATACACCCCTTCTATCGCTCATAGTATTCACTTGATTTTGGCAAATGAGTAACCAAATTTAATAAACATTTTTGTAATGCTACAAAGCATTGTAGTGACTTACCATAAAAAAGCTCAAAATAATAATTTGAAAAATACTTGCCAACAAATCTTAACGAAAAAATATATGATAGTTGGATAAATTGGTGGTTATTCTTTCTTTTTTATTTTGAAGGTTACCAAATTGTAACGATCTGGACACTCGTATTTGAATTCCTCATTATTCATCCAGGGTATCTGTCCACCATAACACATGTTCATTAATGTCGGAAATAAATCATGATAACAGTAGCCACAAATACCTCCAGTTTTATGGGTGTTTATCTCAAATTTATCACCTACTTCATGACCTGCACTGCAATCTCTCTCAATGCTTACAACTTCAGCTACATATACTGGTTCTTCAGACATCTCAATCGAAGAAACTAATCAAGATATTAAATAAAATATTTATTGCGTAAATATTGCGAATGAGTTTTTACTTACCCTACGTCTTGGATCTATTATGAGTTTAAAAGAAGCCATAACCGGTCCAGCAGAATCCCTTCAGGGAAAAATAGGAATATCAGTTAAAAACCTTGGAACAGCCGAATCAGCAAGTATAAATGGAGATATTCTATTCCCTACTGCCAGTACATTCAAAGTGCCTGTACTCGTGGAATTCTATAGACAGATTGAAAGTGGGAAACTAAGTCTGGATGAAAACATAATATTAAGGATGGAGGATAAGGTTCCCGGGTCTGGGATACTTAAGGAGCTAACCCCTGGAATGACTATAAACTTCAGAGATCTCTTGAAATTGATGATGATCGTAAGTGACAACACTGCAACTGATCTAGTGGTTAGAGAAGTAGGCATGGATAACATAAATAAGACCCTCAAGGATTTAGGGCTGAAAAAGACTCAAGTAAAGAAGTATTGTAGAGAAATACTGTTTGATCTTGTGGGTGTGAATGAGCCGATAAAGGAAATGACTATAGAACTATGGGAAGAGGTCTCAGAAGGCACGGATTACCATGGTTCATGGAGTCTTGGGTTGGAGGATAATGATGTAACCACCCCGGAAGAGATGACAAAGTTATTGGAGCTTATCGCTCTGGGAAAGGCTGCATCAAAGGAGAGCTGTGATGCCATTCTAGAGATAATGGGAAAGTGCCAGACTGGACAATACCGGATTCCGAAATATCTACCCGCAAAAGAATTAGTGCTTCAGAGAAAGACTGGCTCATTACCAGGAATAAGAAATGATGTTGGAATTATAATTAGAAAGGAAACAGGTGAACGGTATATTCTTAGCTGCTTTACCATGGAAGCAGACGATGTTTACGATGCAGAAGATTGTATTGCGCGTGTCTCGGAAAACGTTTACAAATATTTCTATGAATAAATTTCACCAAAAATTAATTTTTTCCTAAAAAAATAAGAATACTAGTTTATCCAATTAGTGTGTTAAACAGTAGTTTAAACGTCCCGTGAGTCTGACATCTGTGCTGTGGGCGAATACCTAACAATACAGTGCTTCCTTTTCCCTTCTCCACTTCCATTGCAGCAATTTTCTCTGCTATACGATTTTCTCCTATTAGCCACCCTGATTGCAGAATATCCCTCTCGGGGTAGGTGGCTATTACGCTATACTTATGGTTCTCCATATTAGGCTTGATCTTGAAAGCCGGGCTTTCCCAGAATAAGCCCAGCGCATTATCAGGCATTCCATACGCGACTGGATGAGTGGTGTTGACATTCATGTTAAGCGTTGACCCTGGGCAAAAGAATTCTTTGCTAGAAAGGTCCTTGAGTACGTTATCAGCCTCAAGTTCCAGGGTCTCAATTGCGTACATACACGCCTCACCCATACATACGAGTTTTCCACCCTCCTCAACAAACTCTTTGAGAGCTCCCTTCCCTTCATCACCTAAACCACTCTGGTACTCAGGGGGAAACTCCGGGAAAGACCAGCTGGATCGGTTTTCCTCCCACCATTCCCTGAAATCCTCACCCCCAGTAATTATGGCAGGAGAGTCGTTGGGCAAAATTATAACATCGTAATCCTTGTTTAATTTGCCTTTCTTGATGTCATCGTCTAGCAGAATCATATAGGGGAAGCGATATTGCTCGAGGCATAACCTTGTCCAGCCCTCGTCAATATTTCCTCCCCAGTATCTCTGATATATTCCTACTCGGAGCTGCTTGATTGGTTTCTTATCCGCTTCCAACTCCATAAGCGCGTGAAATTTTACCCCTGTCTTCTTGGCAACCGCCTTTAAGGTTTCCTCATGACCGCTTTCCACGAGGAAGCATCCTGAGGGCAACTCATACACCCCAGTATCTAATGGTATGGTTATACGCTCTACAACTATACCCTTCTCCAGAAGCATGTTTATTGCCTTGAAAGCAAAGTTCTCCCTCGTATCTAAAAGGTAACCCAAATCACTTTCATCATCGACGTTTCCCTCAGGAACCTTGTATTCTAATACTTGTTCAAGTTCTACCTCACTGAGCCACTCGACTGGATGGACTTCAACTCCCATAAACTCAGCCATAGTATCCGTGGCTGTATCATAGGGTCTATAAGGAGAACCATCAGACTGCCTAGTAAAGCTATCATCAGGGAACTTGGTTCTACTTAGAAGCGTTTTTATTAATCCCATCTTTGGCTGTGCAAGTGGTATGATGAAGCTTCCTTCCTCATAAACCACAGCATCAGCCATAAAGGATTCCTTTGCCTGGTAAATCTCGATATTTTGTAGTATCAGTTTTTCGATCATTAACTCCATGGTCCCAAAATCATGCTGAACTTTTGGTACAACATAAGCTGTATAAGGGTCCTCGACTCCCCTTTCCGTCTGTCTAACGGCTTTCTGGTAAGCGTTCCAGAGAACGGTCTCCTTGTTTCTCGCCATATGGTCTAGTAGAGCCCAAGCGCTGATCTTTTGCTGTTCCACAATGTCACGTAGTTTCCACCATCCTCCTTTCCAGGGGTGAGGGAAGTTCGTGGTGGGTTTATAATGAGGAAGCATCCTCGTTCCGACTAGACTTCTCTCACCAGTTTCCTCCTTTAGCTGTTCAGGATGTATGTAGAGAGGCGTTGCTAATTTGGCTGAAGCTGACTCTGTGAGCATTGATGGTATGTTATGGTATATTCCTATCCAGTGAAATCCAAGATGAGCCCATCCACTGAAGATAGCTGCGTTGACGATTCCTGTCTTTCCCTCCTCCTCCAGCTTATAGGCCATATGGCTACCATACCATTGGAGTTCTCTCCAGACTAGGGGGTCTCCGTGAGGGTGTATGGGGTCACTGTAGGGCGCCACGTATAATCGTGCCCCATAGCTGCCCATATGATGGTGATCCTGGTAAGCTTGGGGTGGCCATTGATGGAACATAAGATCAGCCATGTACTGGGACTCAACTATATTCGTCATGAACGCGTCTCTATTGTTATCGTGTCCACAATACTTGTGGTAAAGGAACGGTGTGGGCATTCCTTCATACTCTGTGTCTAACCACTGGTTATACCAGTCTGTTACCATTACCTGGCCATCTGGATTAAAACAAGGAACCATAATACTGATAACATTGTTAAGTATGCGTTTTGTTTCATCATCTCCCCGTGTCAATAGGTCGTAGGCAAGTTCTGGAGCCATTTGAGTGCCTCCAATCTCGGTGGCATGTAGACTCATTGACTGAATTACAACTGCTCTACCTTCCTCTATTAGTGACTTAATTTCTTCCTCATCTAAGTCTCCTGGATCTACTATCTCTTGGTTGATCTCCTTTATTCTTTCTAGATTTCCCATATTTTCCTCGTTAGAAATTATGACTACGATGAATGGGTAGCCTTCGGTGCTATCTCCCATGTTTATAACTTTGATCTTTTCTGACTTTTCCTCCAGTTTAATGAAGTAATCGACGATCTTATCCCAGCGGGCTATCTTATGGTCTGCTCCCAGCTGGTGTCCAAAAAATTCCTCAGGGGATGTAATGTTCATGATGAGTTTAAAAATGCTTCAACTGTTTTAAAACTATCATAAAAATGTAGTAGTTTTTATTCTTTGATGAGAATTTCTTTAGCGATAGTGTCCCCGAACTCGCCCGTCTTGTTGGAACCACCTAGATCAGGTGGTCTGATCTCCCCTTTTTCAAGTACTCGGTCCAAAGCAGCATCAATTCCCTCCCAGGCTTTCATCAGCCTATCATCATTTCTATTTATGCCTAGCCAATTCAGCATCATCCCAACAGAAAGTATTATGGAAGTAGGATTAGCTATTTTCTGACCGGCAATATCGGGGGCTGAACCATGAGTAGGTTCAGCGTAACAGTAATCATCTCCAGCATTAATACTGCCTGCAAGACCCATGCTACCTTGGATGGCCCCTGACATATCACTCATTATATCCCCATACTGGTTTGGCATGACTACAACATCATAATAATCCGGGCGCATTATAGCCCAGTAACTCCATGCATCGATCCATGCGTAATCAGTCTCCACATCACTGTATTGGGGCTCTAACTCCTCTGTCACAGATTTGAAGAGATTGTCCCCTTTGCATATCCCCCATTTTGCTGCACAGGTTAATCTCTTAACTCCGTCCTTGGGGGCACCGGGTTTACCTTTGTAATCTCCAGTTCTCGCTAGTTCATACCCCATCTTTATTATCCTTTCACAGCCTTTCCTTGTTTGAATATAGTTATCTACTGCAAGCTCTGTTACTCCTCCACGTGCGAGACTGCCTCCTACCCGGACGTACATATGTTCTGTGTTCTCTCTGAGGACAATATAGTCAATTTCCCCTTCTTTTCTATTCGCTAAGACGCTTTTTACCCCAGATCTTAGCCTACAAGGACGAATATTGGCATACACGTCCATGTCAAGCCTCTGATTAATTGGGAGATAAGGCCCTGGAAGCTTATTCAAATACTCGGGTAAGCCTACCGGTCCTTTAAACCAACAATCAACATCAAACAAGAGATCCCTCGTTATAGCTGGATCCCAGCCCTCTTTCATATCATGTTCAACATAATGTTTAGCTCCGAAACTGTATGGCCCAATTATATCTAACTCCAACCCGTAAACTTGTTCAACGGTCTCAAGAATTTTTATCGCCTCAGGTACAATCTCATGGGCTATACCATCCCCTATCAGCGCTAAAATACTGTAACTTCTCGGCAATTTTGATCATTCTTTTATACTCTAATTTATATTAAAAATCAACGAAAGCAAAGTTATTCTGTTGCTGACTTTACACAGGGAAAAGTCGTCAAACGTCTTAATGCTCTACGACAGAAATCGATACTATTATAAGAGTAAAACAAATCTTCGTCTCGAACAATAATGGAACATTTAAGAAATATTACAAACATCGACAAAGTCACGCTTGCCCTTCTCTTGGAAGAGGGAAATGCAAGAATAGAAGATCTACAATTTCACCTTACATTAACAAAGCATCAGATAGCTCTAGCACTAAGTCAGATGAAAGCCAAAGGTGCGATAATTTACGAGAACAATACACATACCTATCAACTACTTTAAAAAAAGAACCATAAATCCAAAATTTTGAGTATATTTTTGTAAGTCGATAATTCTATTATTTGAGGTAGTTAATTGGTCTCCAATGAGAAAAAAGGTGAAGTGTGTCTAAGGTATGGATGTAATTTTTGCTGCATTGATACGAATATGCCTTTAACTGAACTTGACATCAAGAGGATCTGCGACTTAGGTTATAATGAATCTGAATTTGTAATATTAGTAGACGGGGAAAAAAGGATAAGAAACGTACAGGATGAATGTTTTTTTCTAAAAGATAACCAATGTGCTATCTATCCAGATAGACCTATAGGTTGTAGAATTTATCCCTTAGTATTTTATGAAGAAAGTAAAAAGGCTATTATCGATACTGATTGCCCATATCATGACAAATTTCAGAAAACAGATACCGATGTTAAAAAATTACTGGAAGCCATTAGAGAGATCAGAAAATAACTCGATAGTTGGGAAAGAATAGTACTATATTAACTATTCAGAATGTGAAAGATTAATTCTTACAAATCATAAATAGAGTAATAAGATATAATCAAGAAGGTGAAAATCAATGAAACTTGTATGCCAAGAATGTAAAAAATCGTACCCACACGATGCAAAAATATGGCGATGTCAATGTGGTGGGATGCTTGACGTCGAATATACATCCCAGTTTCCATTGGAAACAATAAAAAACCGGGGCAAAACCCTTTGGAGGTATAGAGAAGCCATACCGGTACTCTATGATAAAAATATCATCTCATTTAACGAAGGATTTACTCCAATTATAGAAGATAAAATAGAGAATAAAACCGTCCGTTTCAAACTTGAATACCTACTCCCCAGTGGAAGCTACAAAGATAGAGGCGCAACTGTTATGATAAGCAAAGCAATGGAACAAGGAGTAAAAAGGCTAGTCGAAGATAGTAGCGGAAATGCTGGATCAGCTGTCGCTGCTTACTGTGCAAAAGCAGGTATAGAATGTGAGATATTTGTTCCTTCTTATGCTAGCCAGGGTAAAATTATCCAGATCCAGTTATATGGAGCCACTTTACATACCATTTTTGGAACTAGAGAAGACACTGCAGAAGCTGCTTTGAAAGCAGCTGAAACAAAATTCTATGGGAGCCACGTCTGGAATCCTTATTTCCTCCAGGGTACCAAGACTTTTGCATTTGAGACTATTGAGCAAATGGGGTGGGATATTCCAGATACCATAATAATGCCTCTAGGACACGGCGGACTTTTATTAGGCACTTTCATGGGATTAGAGGAACTCTTTAACGCCAGGTTAATTGATGAATTTCCACGCCTCATTGGAGTCCAATCAGAATCCTGTCCACCTTTAGCTGAGGCATATAGAAAAGGATTGGATGACTATGTTGAAATCTTAAAAAAGGAGACTATTGCCGAAGGAGTAATGGTAAAAAATCCCTTAAGGGCACCTCAAATTCTTGATGCTGTAAAAAGGACGGATGGAGAAATCATCACTGTATCAGAAAACGAAATAAAGAAGGCGCTAAAACGTATACTTAAAAAGGGTTATTACATTGAGCCAACCTCAGCAACTGCTGTTGCGGCTATTAAAGAAAAAGCAAATGGAACTACTATATTACCACTAACTGGGCATGGATTAAAATCAACTTATACTTTAGAAAAAGTATTTAGTTAAAAAAACAAAGATTAGTTAAAGTTAGTAACGGGGTTAACAGACTCAGGCGTAGGCATATCATTGATTGCCTCTTTGAGCCCCTTATACCGGTTTCTTAGGGTAACCTCAGTCGTACCCGCTGCTTCAGCTATCTCCCTTTGCACACGCCTATCATCATTTCTCTGACAGGCCATATAAAGCGCAGCTGCAGCAAGACCACGTGGGTCCTTTCCCATCAATTCCTTCGCCTCATCTCCCTTACGTAGTATCTCTACTGCCAGTCTCTCAGTTCCCTGCTTGACTTTAAGTTTGGAAGCGATACTGGGTACAAACTTGAAAGGTCCATCTACCGGTGGCTTTAGATTAAGTTCTCTAAGCATCAGCCTGTAAGTCATCGCAACCTCGCTGTGTTCACGAGTGCTAAGCTTACTAACTCTCTTAAGAGGTCTAGGCACTTTTTCAAGCCTACAAGAAGCATAAATTGAAGCAGCCACGAAGGCATCGATGCTTCTTCCTCTTATCAAGTCTTCTTTAAGACACTTCCTATAGATCAGTGCAGCTCCCTCTTTGACGTTCTTTGGGAGATGCAGTTCTGTCGCCATTCTGTCAAGTTCTGCCATGGCTATGCTGAGGTTTCTTGCATGAGTCTCGTTTACCTTACTTCTATTGTCTTGTCGCCTTAGACGTCTCATCCGTCTCTGCGTCTCATAATCTAATTTGTTGCCTCTAGCATCACGATCGCCCTTGATCACTGTTGAAAGCCCTTTATCGTATATGCTATAACTGTATCCTGTTCCAGTTCTACGTCTGTCTTCTGATTCTGCTAAACTAAATACTCTGTATTCTGGACCTGGATCAACTAGAGTTTCATTTAAGACCATTCCGCAAGTTCCACATACATGCTCACCGCTATTCTTGTCACTTACAATCTTTGTTCCGCCACATATTGGGCAATTCTGGTCGTTTATTTCTTCGTTTCTCATTTCTTTATTCCTTTTAGTTACTCAGAACAAATCACATGGGTATTTTACCCATAATTTCACTAGCCAATCAACATAGCTTATTTATAAATGTTTCTTGACTTTTTCCCACAAATCCACTACAAAAATTGTATTTGTGTACCTAAAATACCCTTGCAACCTAAAATCCCTATATATGATCCTTCCTTAGACTCATTGATAGTTTTGAATGCTGTGAAGAAGATAGCGAAGGATATCAAAGCTCTAAAGATTCAGGGTGCGACAAATGTAGCTATCCAGGCAGTTAAGGCCATTAGTTCCGATCTTTCAGACCTTGATAACGTAGAGAAGGCTCATGTAGAAAAATCATTAAAAAAAGGCATGAAGGGTCTCATAGAGACCCGTGAAACAGAGCCTATGATGAGAAACGGTTTAAGATTCATCGAGAGCAGGATAAAAGAAGAGGAATGGGAGAACAAGGAGGGCTTCCTTGAGATTGTCAAATCTACAGAAGATACAATTCTAGATTTATTTCGTGAAACAAAAAAGAGGTTTACTGATATTGGCTCTAGAAGAATCTTGGATGGTATTACCATCCTATCTCACTGTCATAGTAGCAGTGTAACTGAGACCCTCCTGAAAGCAAGGGAGAAAGGGGTGGACTTTAAAGTAATCATAACCGAAACGAGACCCAAATACCAAGGCAGGATAACAGCAAAAGAGCTAACGGATGCTGAAATAGATACCACCATGATAGTAGACAGTGCTGCCCGTTACTTCATGAAGGAGGCTGACCTGGTAATGGTGGGGTGCGACGCCATAACCAGCGAAGGTAACATTATAAACAAGATTGGTACCAGTCAAGTGGCATCAGCAGCACATGAAGCTAGGATTCCCTTCTATGTTCTAACAACCCTATTGAAATTCGATCCAGTAACTATTCATGGAGAGTTCGAAGTCATAGAAGAAAGGAACACAGACGAGATCTGGGAGAATCCACCAGAAAAACTAAAGATCCGTAACCCGGCTTTCGATATTACAAAGAGAGATTATATTCACGGTATAATCTCAGAGGTGGGAATAATCAGCCCCCATAGTATTCTTGATGCCGTCAACAGAGAATACAAATGGATAGTCAAACAAATTTAAACTAACTTCCATTTTTCTAATGCTAACGCCAGCTCATTATGATCTTTAGCATACTCCTTTAGACTTACTCCCTCTAGTGTTGCTTCTACTGCTTGGCGCATTGCAGTGGCTCCTTGTTTACTACCTTTAGGATGACCGTGTATACCTCCTCCAGCTTGTATTATCACATCATTACCAAAATAATGTAACAGCTGTGGAATGCTGCCAGGTTGCAATCCACCAGAGGCCACAGGGAAAACACGTTTTATACCGTACATATCGCTCATTATTGCCTCCCTGTTATCCATGACTTCTTCCTCTGTCTCACTCATCTTACCCACAATTGCCCCGATATGGAGCTGGTCTACCCCCAGTAGTCTAGCTATCTTGGAAACTACTACCATGTTTATACCATGAACCGGGCTTCTGGTGAAGGCAGCATGCCCTGCACGATGAGCGTGAATAACTAAGTCATAATCCAGCTCTCTCACAGTCTGTAATGAACTCCAACCCGTGGTAATTATATCAATCATCATGTATCTTCCGCCCTGGTCCTCGATGAATTGTAATCTTTTCTTCATCTCCTCCACCTCAGCTGTGACATTAATCATGTATACTTTCTTCTCACCAGTTTCCTCCTCTGCCTGGTCCCTCTTCTCCAGGGTTTTTATTACCCGTTCCTCAAAAGGGTTAAAATCCTGGCTAGCTAGATTCTCATCATCCTTAACGATATCACAGCCACCTGACCAAGCATCAAAAGCTACCTTCGCATGATCCTCCGTTACCAAACCTAGCTTGGGCTTAACAATGGTTCCTACAAGAGGTCTTTCTGAGATACCTAATATTTCTCTAACCCCAGAGACACCGAACTTGGGGCCCTTGAAGCTCTTTACCAGTTCCTCTGGGAAGTGAATATTATTTAATCTGAGGTTTTTAATGTCATCAAGCCCGAAAACATTTCCTGCTATACTGCTGAGAATATTAGGCATGTTTCCTTCTTCAAATAACTCGATTGGATAAGCTATCCTCACCTCATTTCCCTTCATCTCAAATACGGTTGCTGCATTCTCCGCCACATAAGGTTCTGCAGTAGTAAGCTCAGTCCAAGTTCCTACGCTGCTCTCAGCAGCAACCCCGCCAGCAATCACCTTTAGATCTGGGCCATTAGATTCAACATGAAAATCACATACTAGGTCCGAATCGTTGGGAACATAGTTAAGATCAACAAAATCAATGTAACGCAATTTAATCACTATGAAAAATAAGATAGCATTATATTTTTACATTTTCATGAATAATCATACATAACCGGTAAATAATATGGATCTAAAAACCTTAAAACTGAACATCGAGGCAGGGGGACCTTACATAGTAGTATTGAATGACGAAGATGCTAATGAACTAGGCGTCATAAGCAGCGACAGATTATTCGTAAGACATGAAAACCTCCACGCCATCTGCATCATAAACATCAGCTCAGGGAGTAAACCAGGTCAATTAGGTGTATACAAGGAGGTCGCAGAAAAACTGGAATTGGAGGAGGAAGACTTGGTATATGTAGAGCCTGCCAGGAGACCTGAGAGCCTAGATTTTATCCGCGAGAAAGTAAACGGTGAGAGACTAGTATCCTGGAAGATCGCCCGAATCGTAGGAGACGTGGTGGAGCGCCATCTAAGCGACATAGAGATAGCGGCCTTCGTCACAGCGTTGCATGTATATGGGGTGAGCATGGAAGAAGTCGAAGCCATAAGCAGAGCCATGATCTGGAGTGGAAAAACTCTAGACTTCGAAAAAGAAATAGTTCTTGACAAACACAGTATAGGCGGCGTACCTGGAGATAAGACGACTTTAGTAGTAGTGCCCATCGTCGCCGCCGCAGGTTACACCATACCCAAGAGTAGCAGCAGAGCCATAACGAGCCCTGCAGGTACAGCTGACCGAATGGAAGCCCTATGCCCCGTCGATCTAGAGTATGAAGAGATACGTGAAGTCGTAAAAGAAGTTGGAGCTTGCATAGTCTGGGGGGGAAGCATAGATCTAGCCCCAGCAGACGACCTCTTCATAAGAGTAGAATACCCCCTAAGTATAGATCCCCTTCTGCTACCCAGTATAATGAGCAAGAAAAAAGCCATGGGCAGCACACATGTAGTAGTAGACATACCTGTGGGAATAAATGCAAAAATCAAGACTATAAGTGAAGGTGATCAGCTAGCTAATGACTTTATAGAGCTTGGTAGCCGCTTCGACATGAATATCGAGTGCGCCTTAACAGAGGGAGACCAACCAATAGCATATAACATTGGACCCATCCTTGAAGCCAAGGAAGCCTTACAGACTCTAAATGGGGAAGGGCCTCACGAACTCGTAAACAAAGCAACAAACATCGCTGGTATTCTGTTGGAAATGACGGGCAACACTAATGGAAAGGAGATGGCTCAAGAACTAATAAAATCCGGTAAAGCCATGGAGAAAATGAGGGAAATTATAGGATCTCAAGGGGGTGATCCTGAGGTCAGGATCGAGGATCTGGTCCCTGGAGATAAGACATACGATGTGCAATCACCACGCGATGGAAGGGTACTATACATCAATAACAGGGACCTTGTACAGATAGCACGGGCTGCTGGTACTCCTTCATCTAAGAAGGCAGGTTTAAAGCTGTTCGCTAAACTAGGGGACGCTGTAAAGGAAGGTGAAACTATCTTCAGGGTTTATAGCGAGAAAACCAGTAAACTAGAAAACGCTGTGAAACTATTGGAGGATCTATACCCAATGGAGATAGGTAAGAAGGTAGGAGAATCCATGCTAATGAAAAGAATAGGGAAACCCACAGTGCCATCCAGAGAGTTCATACTAGAAAGATAATAATTTGAAAAGGGATGGTTATGTGCTTACTCTCTTGATGAAGGCTTCAACCAATCGAATAGTATTTTCGATGTCCTCCTTAGTTGTAATTCCACAGGGGCCATGAATATATCTGCAAGGATTTGCTATAGTACCGCTAGGAATACCAGCCTTAGTCAAGTGGATACTACCTGCATCTGTCCCCCCACTTGGTATCCTCTTAAACTGGTGAGGAACATTCTCAGCATTAGCCCCTTCTAGTATGCTTCCCAACACCTTTGGATGGGCAATAACGCTCCTATCAGCAATAGTTACAACAGGACCCTTTCTCAAAGCAGCACTCTGTTTATGATCAGGCACACCAGGCATATCCATAGCAAAAGTATTTTCCAGAGCCAGACCATAATCAGGGTTAATCTGCCATGCAGCAGTCTTGCTACCTCTTAGACCAACTTCTTCCTGAACCGTTCCAACTGCTACCACATTATAACTGGTGTCCTCGGCCCATTTGAAAACCTCAGCCATTATATAGCAGCCAACCCGGTCGTCAAAAGCCTTACCCCAAAGATACCCGTAACCAAGATCTTTAAAATCAACATCAAAGACACCATTCATGCCTATGAAGACTCCTTTCTCTTCAGCTTCCTCACGACTTCCTGCACCTATATCTATGAATAGTTCATCTACTGGAATAGCTTTCTTCTTTTCCTCGTCACTGAGAACATGAGGTGGTTTTGTTCCTAGAATGCCATACATTG
>CAZLHX010000050.1:0-19059 GCA_964559475.1 uncultured Candidatus Bathyarchaeia archaeon
GAGTACCACAGGGGTATCAAGCAGTGCTGCGGCGTAGAGAAAGCGCAGGTCCGTGGAGCGGTGGCGCAGCTGAATCATATCTGCTGTTCCATTAGAGCCTTCATCAGACTCGAGGTCAACCGACTTAAGAACGGTGTAAGCTGGTACGAAGCCAAGCTTTCAATCATAAGAGACGCAATCAGAACCTATCTAACCAGCCCCACCTTCACACTAAACCCAACTGCGTAAGGCCTATAGATGTAGAAAACTAACTATCAACATCACACCACCAGCGAACCCCATGAAAAAACCTACAATCTTATCATTAACATCACCCAAAATGATAACAAGTAATCCCCCTATTCCTGTTGCAGAACCAGCAATGAAACTTAGTACTATTGGTATTAGTGAATACATATGATAGCTACTCGACCCTGAGAATAAAAATTCTAAATATTTTAGGTTTTCCTAAGAATTTTGAGATAATAATCATTTAAACCTCGCGAAAGCAGTTACAAATAGATTAGAGTGGATATTGGACAATTCCGATGCCAGAAATGTGGTAAATGCTGCCATAATCTAATAACTGAAGACCGAGGAATTATGCGAGGACTTACCTTACTTCCAGATGAAGTCAAGTTATTTAAAAAACAAAATATTGCCCCAGCTATAGGACAGGGTAAGGATCCAAAAGATCCAGACTTCCAAATAATTTCTTTTCAACTTACAGCGAATGATTGTCCGCAACTCGACAGAGACTTATGTAAAATATATGAAAAAAGACCATACAGTTGTAGACAGTTTCCATTTAGTCTTGAACCTAACATTGAAGGAGGAATTAAACTTGGAGTTGATATGAACTGCCCCTCAGCTAGGCAGTTGGTAGATTCATTCCAGAATTTCAAGTTCATTGAAAGAAAGTACGCTGAAAAACTTCTTCAAATAAAGTTAATGGTAAGTGGTAATACAGATATGCACTGGTTATATGATCTAAAGACGTCTAAATGGATAAAATATTCTCAGCTAGCCTGATGAAATAGGTATTTTTTGTGTAGCCTCCCTAACATTATTAGACTAGAGCAATCTGTCAAAGAATTTTTTCCTTTTATACAGAACGCCCATCACATCTGCTGCTCTCTCTGGTGTGGTGTACACTGGTATTTCTTCTTTTTCTAATATTTTGGCAGATGCTCCTGCTACATCAGCTGCTGGGTCAATCACAATGACTGGTTTTTCATATTTTTTATATGTTTTTAGGAGGGTCCCGTTTATCCATTCATACATTCCCTGTAAGTCCTCGTCTGGGACATCTGGGAACATAGTTTTGATTATACTGGTTCCTAGGCTAATGGTTATCATTCCATGAATTTCAGGCTGTTTCAACACTACATCAGGTACATTCAGAAAACTATTCATGTCTAATGTTGCTGTAAGGTCAACAGGATTTTTCGGGTTACCGAAGTCTGGGATGAGATTCTGTATTTCTTTTTGTGCCTCCTCATTAAGAGTCGGTAAATTGAGTCCATTTTGAATTAATCTATCTGCGGTCTCTACGGCTACGCCTCCACTGTTGGATACTATACCTATGTTTTTTCCTTCAGGTAGAGGACAATATAATAAGCCTTTCACAAAGTCGAACATCTCTCCAGCGTCATAAGCTCTGATCACTCCTGCCTGTTTGAAAGCTGCATCATATACCTTGTCGCTACCAGCTATGCTTCCTGTATGACTCGCAGCTGCTTTACTACCTGCCTCTGTTACTCCGACCTTAATAGCCACTATTGGTTTCTTGGGTGTAACCTTTTTTGCAGTCTCAAACCATTTTCGTCCATCTTTTAAGCCTTCAATATACATTGCTATAATCTTTGTATTATCATCCTGACCAAAGTATTCTAAATAATTCCAACCTTTTAGATCAGATTCATTTCCACTGCTAATGAATTTATTTACTCCAACACCCATTGCGTCTGCTCTTAAATAGAGTTGTAGACCATACCCTCCACTTTGGCTTACAAAGGCTACTTTTCCGCTATCATGAAGGAAAGGGATCATAAGTGCGCTAAGCTTGGCGTCACTGCTGGTTACTCCCATACAGTTCGGGCCTATGAATCTAATATGTCCCTTGGCTATTTCCCTAATCTGCTTTACCAGTTGAGCCCCTTCCTCTCCTGCCTCACTAAAACCACTAGTAATTACTACTGCACCCTTGATGCTCTTCTCCTTCATATCCTGGAATACACTCGGGACAACTCTAGCTGGTACTACCACTAAGCCCATATCAATATCCCCGGGTACATCCTTCACACTCGAGTAACATTTGAGATCTAAAATTTCGTCTGCTTTAGGATTTATGGGGTATATTTCGCCTTCGAACCCGCTTTGCTTTACTGCGTTAAGAAGCATGTACCCCCACTTGAAGGGATCTGTACTGGCTCCAATTACTGCAACGCTCTTGGGATTTAAAATTTTATCTAGCGCTTCATTAGCATCCACATCAATCAACTCTAAACTTTTCATGAAAAGGTGCTAACAATAGTATATAAAACTGTATGAATCAATAGTATTTCAGATATTATTCTACTTACCTCTTTCATGTATCTCCCAGTTAGAATATTGTAGGTCAACTTTAAAACAAGGAAATTTGAGGGTAATTTAAGATGATTAAAATCATTGAGTGCGGACCTTTTGGCTGTCATCTGGATAAAGGAATGGTTCAATCTATGGAGGATATTCCTGAAGGATACAAAGTGGTAAAAATTGTATTAGAAGAAGACGCAGTTGTCTATATTGATCCAGTCCAGGATAAAATGGATTCGGTATAAAAATTCGAGATATCTCTAAAACTCACAAGCCCTGTCTTTTACACCATATTTGAGAAACACATAAACATTAGATATTATATTATTGGCAAGTCCTTTGTATAGCCTATTCAACTTATCAATATCACAATATATGCCTTCTGGATTTTTATGTTTACTGCAAACTTTAGAAAAACCAATGCTTCGATAAAGCATGGCTACTATAAAGGATATTAAAAAAATGAAGATCTTTGTAATGATACTGAAATTATTTAAGATTATATAGGAATTAGTCAAATTTTTCAATTATTGTAACCATTTTTACTTTTCCTCTTTTAAAGAAAAGTTCTAGATCAGTAACGTATTTAAACTGAATATACAGTTCTTTGACAATCAGGTGTATAACCATGATTCAGTACTTAGGCATGGATTATTGGAAGAAGGTCAAAGAAGTAGCTAACGAGGACGAGGAATTCGGTATAAAGACTAGAATATTTAATGCTACCTTCACATATCGAGTAACAGATAAGGAAGATATTCCTGAAATCTTTATGAAATTTGAGGATGGCAAGATCACAGAGGTAAGGGAATTGGAAGAGGGAGAAAAGACTGACTTCACTCTTGAGGGCCCTTACAGTGTATGGACCCAAGTTAACAAAGGGGAGATCGAAGGAAGCAATGCAATAATGACAAGGCAGCTCCAGTTTAAGGGTAACATGAGTGCCATAATAAGATATAGTAAAGCTTTCTTAAGGCTCTTCGAATTAATGCAGACTATACCAGTAGAATATTAAGGTATAAACTTATGAAAAATCCTTTTAGGTTCCCTACCTTTTTTATCCGATTGGCTAAATATATATTAACCTGTTAATCATATGTAAATAGATCCAATTGTTAGATGAGACTGCTATTAAAGTTCTTAAAGAGTACATTAGAGATTCAAGACAAAGTTATAGAGAAATCTCAAGAAGATTGGGTATCAGTAGCGGAACAGTTGCTTCTAGGGTTAAGGAACTAGAAGAGAAGGAGATTATCGAGAAATACACAGTTCAATTAAATCATGAAAAGTTAGGTTACGAGTTAACCGCAATTACAGAGATAATAGTTTCAGAAGGCATGATGCTGGAAGTTGGTGAGGATATTACCAGGATACGTGGTGCTCTCCGTGTCTATAATATTACTGGAGATGCTGATATTCTTGTTGTGGCGAGATTCAAGACTAGACGAGAGTTAAGTAATTTTACTAAGAAAATCACAAAGATGAAGTACGTCGTTCGTACAAAAACTCACGTCGTATTAAATACGATAAAAGAGGATGTTAGTTTGGATCTTTAGCTGCTCTACCCAGATCTACACCTTTTTTTAATGCTAAAATATTTATATCTTTGTAGTCTGGGAATCTATCAAGTATAGATGCTTTCAAAGATTCCAATTTAGTCTTACAAGTTATATACTGAACAGCTCCAAGCATTATCATATTTGCTGTCAGTATATTACCAATTTTTTTAGCCATTTCAATTGCAGGAACTCCATAATATTCCAAGTCCGCTCTTGTTTCTTTCTCAGAAAATTTGACAAGATTTTCCTCATATATGATTATACCGTGAGGTTTAACTGAGTTTAAAAAAGTGTCATATGCATCTAATGATAGTACAACAAGACAGTCAATTTTTCCTGTTTTCGGATAATCTATTGGTTCATCTGAAACTATCACATCAGATTTACAAGAACCGCCTCTAGCTTCAGGTCCATAACTTTGAGACATTAAAGCATAGTTATCATCGTGAATACTGATAGCATTAGCTAGAACATAACCTGCAGTAATTACTCCCTGTCCACCGAACCCTGCAATTCTTATATCGTATCTCATATTTTAGCCCCTACTCTTTTCTCAAGATCTTCTATTATTTTGTTAAAAGTTGGTTTCTGAATATCAATGAAATCACCAATAATAATTTCTTCATCGATGTCTATGGTAGCTTCAGTAGGATGTACTTTTTTCACCCTTGAATTTTCTCTAAGACTCTTCATCATATCAAGTGGAGATTGTTTATTAATTCGTCCAAATCCTGTAGTACAAGGGCTAATTACCTCAATAAAACTAAATCCCTTTTTTTGCAGCCCCCTTTTTATTGAATTTTTCAGTGGATGAACATGATAAACGGTCCACCTTGATACCATCGTGGCACCTGCTGCAGCTACCAAACCCACTAAGTTGAAAGGGTTCTCTATATTCCCATAAGGACTGGTGGGAGTCCTGGCTTCTAAGGGCGTAGTTGGACCATATTGAGCTCCCGTCATCCCATAATTAAAGTTATTACTGCAAATGACTAACATATTGAGATTTCTTCTTGCTGCATGGATCAAATGATTTCCCCCTATTGCGAACAAATCCCCGTCACCACTAATAATGACGGGTTTCAGGTCAGGATTAGATACACTTACTCCTGTTGCAAAAGGAATTGCTCTTCCGTGAGTTGTATGAAAAGCGTCTGTATTAATATAACCAGATGCTCTTCCAGCACAACCGATTCCAGATATGGTGATTACATTATCCAGATTCATTTTTGTTTCTCTCAATGCCTCAACATAAGAACGTAAGATTATCCCTAGTCCACAGCCAGAGCACCAAATGTGAGGCAAACGGTCTAGTCTAAGTAAACCAGCTAAATTTGGTTCAAGTTCACTACTCATCATTCAACTTCCTTATTTTATTAAGTATTTCTTCAGGTGTAGGCGGGTTTTCTCCCAATTTTGGTATAAATGATACACTTATAGATCCCGAAGCTCTCTGGACCTCTCTTACCAACTGTCCATAGTTCATCTCTGATACTATAATCTCCTTATTTTCTATAGCGAGTTCCGATATTATGTGGTCAGGAAAGGGCCAAAGAGATATCAATCTAAGTAATCCTGCTTTGATCCCCTCTTTTCTGGCCTGCTTAACCGCCTTAGCAGCGGATCTTGATGTTATTCCATATGCAATAACAAGAATTTCACTATCATCTGTAAAGATTTTCTCTGTCCGGGTAATTTTTTCTTTGTTTTTCCGGATCTTGTCATTTAGTCTTCTAATAAGTTTATCCTGTGTCTCTACAGACATATCCGGATATCCTTTTTCATTATGAGTTAATCCTGTTGAATAGAATCTGTACCCTTCACCAAAATTAGCCATAGGCGGAACCAGCCCTTTACCAACTTTGTAAGGTTCATAAAATTCTGGTTCAACCTCGGGTTTTTTCCTGTCCATTATCACTAAATTATTCTCTTCGGGGATTACTAGTTTCTCGTACATATGACCAATGTTCGCATCACTCAATACGAATACCGGTACCCTGAACATTTCAGATAGGTTAAAGGCTTCAACTGTAAGATTATAGCACTCTTGGACTGATGAGGGAGCTAATGCAATTATTTCAGCATCTCCATGCATCCCCCATTTACACTGCATAACATCTCCTTGAGCGCCCATTGTTGGTTGACCAGTGCTAGGACCTCCTCTCATAACATTGATTATAACACATGGAGCCTCGGTCATTACTGCAAGTCCCAGATTTTCAAGCATTAAACTAACACCAGGTCCACTAGTTGCAGTCATAGCTTTCTTACCAGTGAAGGACGCACCTATTACAGAAGCAATTGCTCCTATCTCATCCTCAAATTGTATAAACTTTCCACCTATCCCGGGGAATCTTTGGGCTATTCGCTCAGCGATTTCTGTAGCTGGAGTAATTGGATAAGCGGCATAATATTCGCATCCAGCAGATATTGCCCCCTCAGCACACGCCCAGTCTCCGTGTACAAAATGATTTCCTGTTAGAACTCTACTCTTCATCTTCAACCTTACTCTTTTCTTTCAATACTAAAGCAAAATCAGGGCAAATCATAGTACAGAATCCGCATGCCGTACATCTTTCGGGAAATTTTATTTCAGGTACCTCTACTCCTGTTTCACTTATCTTATTCGATCTTATTAGAACCTTATTTGGACAAAACTCAATACAATATCCACACCCTTTACACCGAGATTCCAATAAAACTAGTTTTTTCTCTGTCAATTAAGATACCTACGTTAATAAACTAAGTTATTTTTTTATTAACATATAATAGTTTGCATATGTTCAAAATGATGTGTAATTTATATATTGTTTTAACATAATGATAGCTTATTAGATTTATTTTTACTCGTATGGGAAAAAATTATGTATAAAGTTTATCATATCGACTTCAATACTTCTTTTTTCTCAATAGTAATATTTCCATAAACAATCCCTATTATTCCAGAAAATAGAAGCTTTCTCTTCACTTTGATAAAATCTTCAGCGGGTATTCCTTCCTTTTCTAATTCATGTTGTAAGGTAGTCTGACTCACATGTCCGTGATCATATTTGGATAATTTTTTAAGGAAAAGTATATCTTTATCTGAAAACTCCATAGCGAACCTCTATTAGAAGACATAATAGTATCAATTATCGAGCAATATAGGTTTATCCTTTTTAATAAAAATAGTTAGACTTAAAGAAATCCTATAAGCTATTACAAAGATTACGTCTCTATGTTCACAAGTTCCTCAATTTGGTCACAAAACTTGAGGACATTTATCCCTTGAGGGGTAATATAATAGGTTTTATTACTCCCTGAGCCTTGAGTCTCTTCAATATAATCTTTTTTTAGTAATAGGTCAAGGGTTTTTTTTAATGTATTCCAAGATAAATTTGACGCATACATAATTCTTGTTGGTTTGGATTCTCCTTGATTAATCACTCTCAAGACGTCTACAGATATCTGAAAACTTGATCTACGCGGACTCAAAGTGAAAAATATTTACGATAAAAAAGATATAAGCATTATAGGATCATAAAACTGAAGATAGATCGATATTAATTTATAAAATAGATTAGATTTTCCCTTTCAAAAGACTCCCTAGTATCTGTATGCCTTCGACTATATCATCTATAGATGGATGACTATAATTCAGGCGCATATGATTAAAGGTATTAGTTGTGTAGAAGTTGTTGCCTGGTATATAAGCAACGCCTTTCTGAATACATTCCATAAGCATCTCAGATGTATTAATGTGTTCAGGTAAAGTTACCCATAAAAATAATCCGCCTCTTGGTTCGTTCCATTTTGCCTCAGAAGGAAATGCAGCATCCATGGTCTCTAGCATAATATCTCTTTTTTTCCTGTAAACCTTTATCATTTTTGATATTTGCTTCTCAACTACCCCTTTTTCGAAAAGTTTGGCTGCAGCATACTGGCTTATTAGAGTATTGCTGATGCTGATTGAGCTTTTTGCTTCAACCATCTTCGAAATGAATTCGGGGTGAGTCACTAACCAGCCTATCCTCATACCTGGTGAGACTATCTTACTGAAAGTGCTTGTATACATTACTCTACCTTCGTTATCATATGATTTGATGGGTTTGGGCATTGTACCATCAAAGCTAATATATCCGTATGGATTATCTTCGAGGATTAAGAAATCATATTTTTTAGCTAATCTTACGATCTCTCCTCTTCTTTCAGAAGGCATAAGGCTGCTTGTGGGATTTTGAAAGCTTGGGATTATGTAAAGTAACTTTACGTGTTTTCCATCTGACTCTACCTGTTTTATTACGTTTTCCAAGTCATCAGGCATCATACCTTGTTCATCCAATTTGGCTTCCCTGATATCTGGTTTTGCTGTTTTAAAGGATGAGAGAGCGGAGAGATATGTTGGTGAGCCTACTATGATAACATCCCCTTCATCTATGAATACACGGGTTACTAGATCTAAAGCTTCTTGACTACCTGTAGTAATCATAATCTCTTTATAAGGATCAGAGTCTATTCCATGCCCTTTCATAAACTTGGAAAGTTCTTCCCTCAAACTTTGAAGGCCAGCAGTTCCTCCGTATTGGAGCATAATCTTCCAGTCATCTTCAGAAGCATTCAGGAAAATCTCTCTAACTTCCTTCCATGGAAAACTTTCCTCATCATACATACCGCCTGTGAGTCCGATAATTTTCTTTCCCTGACGTTTTAATTCTTCTGCGGCTAAGACTATAGTTGTTAATACGCCAGGTTTAAATGATTCTCCGAGTTCGGAATAGAATTTATTGGTGTTCATAGCTATTACAAACTAGTATCTTAACCAACGTATATCTCTTAGGTTTGAAACGTATAGAAATGAAATAAAAGCTAGACGGCTTTGAATAAAGTTGCTTATATTTTTTGGAAAAAGGTAATTCCAAATCTGTGATTTAAAAATTAGCAGGTTTTATTATAGCATTTATACTAATTATCATAAAATAGTCGGATCCGAATAAGTTATTACATAGGGATTCTAAATAAATAGAGTCGATATGAAGAGGGGAAAACTCATCAATGCCCGTCTTACCCGACATCGTATTATTTAGGAGTATAAACATGGTAGATGAAATTAGATTACACGGAATGGGTGGACAAGGAGTAGTAGCATGTGGCGAATTAATAGCAATCGCTGCTAGTTATGAGGACAAGTTCTGCCGTGCATTCCCAATGTATGGAAGCGCTCGGAGAGGTGCCCCTGTCCTAGCTTTTGCGCAAATTGGATCGGAGAAAGAGGCGACAAGATCTATGATTTATCATCCAGAATATTTGCTGGTCTTAGATCCCCCAATGCCTGAATCTATGGATATTACCAACGGTCTTCAAAAAGACGGGGTTATAGTCTATAATACTGAGAAATCAATTGACGAAGCATATAATATTTTTAACAAGCCAATAAGGAAGTTAGGAGTTGTTGATGCGATAAGTATTGCTGTCGATACAATCAATAGACCGATTCCAAACACAGCTATGCTCGGTGCTTTTGTAAAAACAACGGGCCTTCTAAAGATAGATAGCATCTTCAAGGCAATAGAAAAAAGGTTCCCTACCAGATTATCTGAGCCTAATAGAGAAGCAGCCCAGAAAGGTTTTGATCGAGTACTAGTTAAAGAGTTCAGGGGGAACCAACAGTGAGTCAAAGTAAAGAGCAAGTAAAAGGACTTGCATTAAACGATATAGATACAAGAGGGGGGAAATACGTAGGTAATTGGCGTGTTTACAGGCCAGTTATTTTGTATGATAAATGTGTAGCTTGTGGATTATGTATAACATTCTGCCCTGAAGCAGCTATCACACGGGGGGATGAAGGGGAACCAAAGATAGACTACAGATTTTGTAAAGGTTGTGGAATATGTGCCAATGAGTGCCCACAGAAAGCAATAGAGATGAAGAAAGAGGAGGAAGAAGAATGACTCAAGAATTTGATGTGATGCCCGGAAACAAGGCAGTTGCGCATGGTGTAAGATTGGCAAGAGTAGAAGTCGTTCCTGCGTTCCCCATTACGCCACAGACTACGATAATCGAGTATATTAGTGAGTTTGTAGCAAACAATGAACTTGACGCTGAGTACATACATAGTGAGGGTGAACATAGCTGCATGGGGATGGCTGTAGGAGCATCACTTGCTGGAGCCCGTACCTTTACGGCTACCTGTAGTGAAGGACTTGCTTACATGCATGAGGTAGTCGCACAAGCTACCAATTATAGAACACCAATTGTAATGGCAATAGCCAACAGAACTCTTGGATGGTACTGGAGTCTAGGACCAGACTATAGTGATATAATGCCAGAGATGAATCTTGGATGGTTAGTAAACTTCGTGGAAAGCAACCAAGAATGCCTTGATCAGATTTTAATGAACTACAAAATAGCAGAAGACTATAGAGTACTACTCCCAACAATGATGAGCCTCGATGGATTCTATTTAAGCTACAGTCAGGAAAGAGTCTATCTTCCTAATCAGATTGAAGTTGATAAATGGTTACCTCCATATAAAGCACCATATCCCCTAGATCCTACAGAGAGTAAATCATGGCCTAGTTCAATGATACCTTCTGCACTACACACTAAGTATAGAAGACTTCATGAGGAAGTAATGGAAGATGCAAAGAAAGTAATTAATGAAGTCGATAAAAGCTATGGAGAGACGTTTGGTAGAAGCTATGGAGGATTAGTGGAAAAATACAGATGTGATGATGCTGAAACCCTGATGATCACGATGGGTAGCATGACTACCGCAGCTAGGAGAGCAGTTGATAGGCTGAGAAAAGAGGGAGAGAATATTGGTTTATTAAAGCTAAGATTTATGAGACCTTTCCCAAGTGAAGAGTTAATTGAGCTGACAGACCAAGTCAATGCTATTGGTGTTGTGGATAGGGCAGTACTGCATGGTACTGGTGGTGGTATGGCCTTCCAAGACATAAAATCCGCTCTCTATAATAGTGAAGTGAGAGTTTCTGTGAAGAACTTTGTTACTGGGCTGGGAGGAGAGGATATACCAATTGATGATCTATATGCGATGGGTAAAAAAATAATAAAAATATCCGAAAAAGGAAAACTTGACAAAGCAGTTGAATTCATTGAACACGAGTTCCCAGGAGCAGCAAACCCTGTAGATTATGATTTCACTGATGAGACCTGTATCCATCCTGGAAGCGATGGATGCGCTGGATGTGGAGCGAGCATAATCGTAAGAACACTATTAAACACACTAGGAGAAAATACCATCGTTATTAATCCACCCAACTGCAGCGGAGTAAACTATTCAGGGGTAGTCAAAGTTCCATGGGTATTAGCAAACTTTGCTGCTGGACCAGCTTATGAAACAGGCGTCTTCAGAGCATTACGGAAGAAAGGAAAAGCAGACAAAGTCTATATAACAAGTTACGCAGGTGACGGCGGAACCGTAGACATAGGTTTACAAAGTTTAAGCGGAGCAGCTGAGCGAGGAGAGTCAATAATCTGGTTATGTTATGATAATGAAGCCTATATGAATACAGGGATCCAGAGAAGTGGCAGTACACCGCTATATAGTGCGACCTCGACTACACCGGTTGGTTCAGAATGGAAAGGAAAACCTCAACGTCGCAAGAACATGTTAATGATAATGGCAGCACACAGGATTCCATACATAGCAACAGCATCACTTGGTTATATACCAGACTTAAAACGGAAGATTGAGAAAGCAGCGGAGATCACAAGAAATGGCGAGGGCTTAGCTTACATACACGTACATCAACCCTGTACAACTGGATGGTATTTCGACTCATCCAAGACTGTTGAAATAGCAAAATTAGCTGTACAATCTGGAGCATTTCCTGTTGTTGAGATCGATCATGGCGAACTCAAGATAAACGTAAAGCCAAGGGAACTTAAACCAGTCAAGGAATATCTGGAACCACAGAGAAGATTCAGACATGTGACTGATGAACAAACAGAAATAATACAAAAACACATACGAGAAGACTGGGAAGCACTCTTAAAGATTGAGAAAGAAAGAAAACTTCCCTGGTTCTAAAATTTTTTTAATAGTTATATCTTAAAACATACTTTATTATTTGATACTCATGCCTAGAATTATCAATAAAGAAGATGTTGAAGCTTTAGCGATAGGAGGGACCATTCTTGGAGGAGGAGGGGGAGGATGGTATGACACGGGTCGTAGCGAGGGAAAACTTGCATTAGAAATAGGTAAAATTGAGCTGTTCTCACCCACAGAAGCTGATCTAGACTGGAAGGTGATTACCATTGCAGCTTTAGGTGCTCCTACTCAAGCAGGAAATACAAGACCCATGCACTTTATCAGAGCTGCTCAAATTTTAAAAAATGTTGGAATAGACTTTGATGGGCTAATCGCAGCAGAGAATGGAGGTCATAATAGTTTTGGTGGATGGATAATAGCTGCAAGCCTTGGAATCCCGGTAGTGGATACGCCTGGTGATGGTAGAGCTCATCCAACAGCCATGATGGGTAGTATGGGGTTACAGAAGCTTGATTACAAGAGCGTTAAATCGGGGGTGACAGAAGACTGTGAAGTGGTGACATGGGGGAGTCTTCAGACAACAAGCAATGTAATAAGAGCACAGGCAAGAGATATGAAGGCACTTATAGCTATGGCTCGGGATCCTGTAACAGTCAGTTATGCCGTTAAACATGGTGCTCCAGGGGCGATATCTATGGCAATTAATCTCGGATACAAGTATCTAGACAAAAAAGATTGCATCCCAGATGAAAAAATTGAATCAGTTCTGGATTTTTTAGATGGAAATATAATATGTAAAGCAGAGATTGTCTCTAAAACAATCGAGTCTCAAGGAGGTTTTGACGTGGGGTACTTAACTCTCATAGAAGGATCTGAGGAATGGGAGTTAACTTTTGTAAACGAGTATATGACGTTGGAAAAGAATGATGAGAGATTATCGACGTTTCCTGATTTGTTGACCACTTTTAATAATAAAGGGGAACCGGTAACGAGTGCATCATTAAGCCAAGGGGATACTATCTACCTTGCTACTGTACCAAAAGAGAGAATTCCAGTTGGAGATGGAAATAAGTATTCGGAGAATTATAAATCAATTGAAGCTGCTATCGGTAAGCCCATGATTAAGCATCTTGCAGACTATCTCATAGATTAAATAATACTCTTTTACTAGTTGTTGATATAATACTATAGTGGATTGTATGTCTGAAGAACCTGAATTAACTCCTGTTGAAGAAAAAGTCTATAAAATGATAGGTAATAGCGAAGTAATGTGCAAGCAAATTCCCCAAAAACTTAGTGGGGCAATCCCTGCTTTAGTCAAAAAAGGGCTTGTAGAAGTTTTCAAACAGAGAACATCTCCCTATACAGACAAGAAAGCGAAATATATACGGAGAAAGTAAAAATTAAGCTACAAGTCGTCAATGAATTAATAAGATATTAAATGCAAATACTCGATATTTTCTAATATTTATTTTCATTTTTGATTATCATGTAGCCATATTTTCTAGCGTCGGATTTAAAGACTACAGAATTATGATTTAATGTGTGAAGATTATTGAAATATGATATATTAATAAAAAATGGCAGAATCATCGATGGATCAGGTAACCCTTGGTATAATGCTGATATCGGAATAATTGAGGATAAAATCGATACCATTGATGATATTGATGGGAGAGCTGAAAAGATAATTGATGCCAATAGAATGGTTGTTGCTCCTGGCTTTATTGACATCCATAGTCACAGTGATATACCCATACTTGTGGACTATCATGCTCATAGTAAAATCAGACAGGGTGTAACTACGGAAGTAATAGGTAACTGTGGTAATAGTGCCGCTCCAATGAACGAGTTCGTAAAGGAATACAGGGACAGATTTGCTAGAAGTCGCGTGCCAGATGATTTCCAATATGATTGGGAAACCATGGTAGACTATATCGAGAAGGTGGAAATGCAAGGTACAAGCCTAAACATTGCCCCGATGGTTGGTCATGGAACAATCCGCATGAATGTTGTTGGATATGAGAACCGTTCACCCACAGACTCTGAGATGCAAGAAATGAAGAATTTGATAAAACAGAGTATAAAAGAAGGGGCATGGGGTATGAGTACGGGCCTTATTTATCCTCCCAGCGTATATGCAGAGACCGAAGAAATAGTCGAACTAACAAAGACAGTTGCTGAGCAGGGAGGAATATATTTCAGTCATATAAGAGGCGAGGGCGAGACCCTTCTAGATGCGGTGATTGAAGCCTGTGAGATTGGTTTACAAAGTAATACCCCGGTCCAAATAGCACACTTCAAATCAAGCGGGAAAAATAACTGGGGTAAAATAAAAATTGCCCATGAGATACTTGAGAGATATAGGGAAAAAGGAGTTGACGTTACATTTGATCAATATCCCTACATTGCATCGAGCACAAACTTGACAGCTCTCTTTCCTCACTGGACTCAAGAAGGAGGCGCAGAAAAACTTCTAGAAAGGTTGAAAGATCATGAGACCCGGGCAAGAATAAGAGAAGAACTTAGACTCAATTATGGTTGGGATAATATACTTGTAACAAGCGCTAAAAATAATCCAGAATATGATGGTAAAAACTTGAAAGAAATAGGAGAGGTGATGGGTAAAGATCCTTTCAATGCTGTATGTGATTTGTTGATAATGGAAGATGCTCAGGTTCCCAGTGTAATGTTTGGTATGAATGAGGATGATGTTGAATGGGCAATGAAAAGTTCAATAGGAATGATAGGTAGTGATGGTAGTGCTATAAGCCCTGAAGGCATTCTTGGGAAGGGAAACCCTCATCCAAGACTTTATGGTACTTTTCCAAGAGTTCTTGGATATTATGTGAGAGAAAAGAATGTGATTTCCTTACAGGAAGCAGTAAGAAAAATGACGAGTGCACCTTCTTTACGCATGGGTTTTAAGGATCGAGGATTTTTAAGAGAGGGGCTCAAAGCGGATATTACAATATTCGATCCTCAAGAGATTAAGGACAATGCAACATTCATTGATCCTCATCAATATCCTAGAGGAATAGGATATGTTATAGTGAATGGAATCGTTGTCATAGAGAAAGGAAATCATAAGGGAAATAAACCTGGCAAAGTACTGAGATCTCACTAAACCAATTTTTTCTTACATTTTTATAAGTTGTTTATCATTCGGAAGTCTTCTTTCATTGTATTTAACACAACGTGGGTATTTGTACGTTCAACGTACGGCATGCTTAGAAGATCCTTGGGAAACTCGCTTAATTCTCTTCTGTTTCTAAACTTTGCTATTACGATCGAATCGATCTCGCCGGTCACATCGTAAACGCCACAAACATAAGGCATTTTTGCTATTTCTTCTTGAGTCTCCAAAAGTTTACCTCGACTAACAGTCATCTCAGTTATCACCGTGAGTTCATAACCGAGACGCTCAAAATCCAGTCTTACAGTATAATCTTTTATGACCCCTGCAGATTCCAATCGATTAACATGATTAATTACGGTTGATGCCGAGACCCCGACAGACCTAGCAATGTCTCGATAACTTCGCTTAGAATCTTTTAATAGTTCAACAATAATTTTTTTATCAATATCATCAAGTGCAAACATGATACTCACCTATACGCATGTATTACTATTATAGTTTTTAATATACACACGTATATGAATTTATCCTTTTGATTAATAAACGTATATTAAAAAACGCGAGCGACTACATATTCATTATAGATGATATCTATTTTTAATATACTTATGTTAATTTTATTCGATTAATTATCATAAACAAAACATATGTTTTTTAAAATTGGATTTTTTGCAACAAATGCATAGTATTTCTATGATAAAGTATATATGTGTCTTTATTTTTTAGAACCTATTATGGTATCAGAATTAACAAATGAGAATATGATTAAACCAGTTATGGAAAAAGTATCAAGGTACGATATTAAATATGTACGTCTTATAGTAGTTGACCCACATGGCTCCCCTAGGGCTATGTTAGTCCCAGAATATGCATTGAATGAAACCCTTGAACATGGAATAGCTTTTGACGGGTCAAGTATACCGGGATTCGCAGAGGTTAATAAGAGTGACCTTCACCTCCATCCAGATCCTACAACCTTCCTAGTACCTATGTGGGAAACCCCAGGCATAGCTATAATGTTTAGCTATGTAAGTAATCCAGATGGCACTCCTTTTAATGGAGACCCAAGGGGGAGACTTAAAAAAACGGTTGATGAGCTGGAAAAAAAGGGATATGGATTTAATACTGGTCCAGAGTTAGAATATTTTTATGTAACTAATTCTGAAGGTTCAATTAGGCCATTTGGTTCTGGAGGATATTTTGATGCCCCCCCTCTTGACCCCACCGAGGAAGTTAAACTTGAGACTCTTATGGTGCTTGAAGCTGCTGGTTTCCAGCTTGATCGCGTTCATCATGAGGTAGCCATGGGACAACAAGAAATTAACTTCAGATACAGCGATGCACTTAAAACTGCAGACAATGTGATACTCTATAAACTTGCAGTAAAAACGATTGCTCAAAAACATAACACTATTGCAACTTTTATGCCAAAACCATTCTGGGGAGTAAATGGTAGTGGGTGCCACATTCATCAGAGTATCATAGACCTTGAAACAGGCTTGAACATCTTTGTAGACGAAGAAACAGAGTATGGCGTCTCAGAAAGAGCACTAAACTATATTGGAGGGATATTATCTCACGCCCCAGCAATGTCAATGGTTGTAGCTCCCCTGGTTAACAGCTATAAGAGACTTGTACCACATTATGAAGCTCCTGTTTATGTTAGCTGGGGGTACGCCAACAGATCAGCCTTGGTTAGAGTACCCCTTGCGCCAGGAGAAAAAAATAAAGTAACAAGAATAGAGTACAGACATCCAGACCCCTCATGCAACCCCTATTTAGCTGCTATTCTCTTACTAAAGTCAGGCTGGGAAGGGATAGAGCAACAAACGGAGCCTATCGATCCGATATCCGATAACATTTATCATTTCACTCCAAAAGATATGAAGAATTTAGGCGTAGGCATGCTCCCTGAGCATCTAGGAGAAGCTATTACATTGTTCGAGGAAGATGATTTAATGAAAGAAGCTCTGGGGGAATACCTCTATAGAAATCTAATCGATTTAAAGAGAACAGAATATGAAGAATATTTATCATACACAAAAGTAGAGTGGGCAGCAAGCAGACCAAAAATTACTGAATGGGAATATGAGAACTATCTAACAAGATGCTAAGAATCAAATTTCCCTGCATCCAATCTCCTCAATTTTCTCAGGTAGATGATCCAGCTCTTCAATCAGACGCTCATACCATTTATTTAAACTCTGAGTCATAGATTTCTTTAAACGCACTGGACTAACAGCCTTGTAAACATATCTGTAACCGCCAAGACCGATTAACTCTTCCTCACGGGTGGCTAAACCTTTTTCTACGAGGTTTTGTAAGAGGCGCTGAGCAGTGGACCTGCTTCTATCCAGATATTCTGTAGCTTCTTGGATACTAATGGGCCCTTGATTTACTAAAATGCAGTATGCTTGTATCTCTGTTTGTTTTATCCCTAAGGCGCATTTCATTAGTTCTTCTGGGCCAATATATTCCGCATTTAGTATGCTCTGAATTTCTTTTAGGCTCATTATGTTCAATGATGGTGAACATCTTTAAATACCTTTATATTTAGTGCGTAATAACCTCATTGGATAAAAATGGCAGGACCCTTTGAGGTAACAGATCAAACATTCGATGAATTTATTCAGAGTAATGAAAAGGTGGTTATTGATTGTTGGGCTGCTTGGTGCGGTCCCTGTAGAATAATATCTCCAATAGTGGAAGAACTTGCTCAAGAAAACGAGCATATTACTTTTGGTAAACTCAATGTAGACAAGAATAGAGCAGTGCCCAGTAGATATGGAATAATGAGTATACCTACTTTACTATATTTTAAGGATGGTAAATTAGTAGATAAGACATTAGGTGCTCTTCCGAAGCCCGCTTTAGAGTCTAGACTTTCAGTTTTGGAATAAACCATTAATTCCGGTTTTTTAGTTTCTCAGTTACCTTAATTAATTCATCAGGGCTGATTGGTTTTAATAGAATCTCTTCACTTCCAATACTATTTGCATCTATTTCTTCAAGAACTTCAACCCGGCCTGTAAGTAGAATAATATTTATGCTCTTATTTCTATTTTTCAGGATCTTACTAAGTTCTTTCCCGTCGATGTCGGGAAGCAGGAGATCCAAAATTGCTAGATCAAAATTCCTTTGATCCGCCTTTAAGATAGCTTGGTTTCCACTATTTGCTGTATCAACCATAAAGCCGACGTCTTCGAGTAGTACCTTAAAAGTCTGAGTTAAGAATTCATCGTCATCCACAATTAAGACTGAGGTACTGCTCTCTATGGTCTCGAGATGTGAATTGTGTTCATTAAGGGACATTTTAAATTCTGGTTGTTTTTCGAGTATGTTTGTTATCCCTTCCAGTCGCTCTACTAATTCATCTAGCTTTCTCTCATGCTCGTTTAGCACATTTATTATTATGTCTAGGACATCTATCTTATCTCTTAGACTCATGGACTACCGGCTACCTAGTAAGCGGTTAATTATAGAGTATTTATAGTTTAAGATGGAGATTTTTGATATATTGAAGTAAAACAATGTTTTTCAGCATTCTGTTCCACATTCTGTTTTGTAAGTTAACTTTTTATTATTTCTATAATTTTTTTCTTCAGAGACAACTACTGCAAGTACTTTTCCATTAATTTCTATTGCAGGAGCATCTAATACCCCATTTTTAATTATAAATCCTAAATTTGAGATAAGGCTAAATTCCTTGAGACTGATATCAATTCCATCCTCAATGATTTCCTAAATTCTTTTTCTCATTATCATACATTTAGGACAAACAGACAAAGTATACATATGAATCTCTTGAA